>NZ_JBQYLP010000059.1:0-35766 GCF_052683555.1 Burkholderia sp. BC1 | reverse complement strand
GCTGGAACATCTTCAGGCGTACGGAGCAGCCTTTTTGAACTGGCCTCTAAGGCCAACTGGCCCTCAACACACCAAACACACAACGTCCTAACGCCCTCGTTTCCTGGCGCTTTGACCCGCGATTCCAAAGTGTTCTTTCGGCATTTCGGTAATGAGCACGCGGATGGACTCCACCGGCGCATCAATCGCGCGATGGATCGCCTCGGTGACCTCGGCGATCAGCCGCTCCTTCTTTTCCGCATCGCGGCCTTCGATGATGTACAGCTGCGCAATCGGCATGGCTATCTCCTTTAAACGAAGCGCAAACCGGTGCTGCCCATCCCCTGCACCCGCAGGGCGATGGCATCCCCCGCTCGCACGGCAATGGCCTCCGTGATCCCCCCTGACAGAATCAAACTGCCCGCCGGAATCTCCTCGCCACGCGCGCCCAGATGATTGGCCAGCATCGCAATCGCCGCGGCCGGGTGGCCCAGCACCGCGGCGCCCGCCCCGAACGCAACCGGCTCACCGTTTTTCTCCAGCACGATGCCGACGATGCGCAGATCCACCTCAGACACTGGCAGTGCGCGCCCACCCACAACAAAGCGTGCGGCCGACGTGTTGTCCGCTACCACACTTTTGAGATCGAACTTGAAATCGCGGTAGCGCGAGTCAATGACTTCGATGCCCGGCATCACGAAGTCAGTCGCCGCCAGCACCGCTCCGATATGACAGCCCGGGCCTTTCAACGGCGCTTTAGTAACAAAGGCGATTTCCGGCTCGACTTTGGGATGGATCAGCGCCTCGGTCTTGCACGTGCCGCCATCGGGGATCGCGTAATAGTCGGCCATGAAGCCGAAGACAGGGCTCTCAACCCCCATCTGCTTCATTTTGGCGTGCGAGGTCAGCCCCGCTTTGAGCCCAACGATCTTCCCGCCGCGGGCCAGCTTGCGGCGGCGAATCTCGTCCTGGATCGCGTAAGCGTCATCCCAATCCATCTCGGGATGCTCATCGGTGATCTTGAGCGTGTCTTGCGCGTGGAGCTCGCAGTTCTCGAGGTGCTCTGCAAGGCGCGCAATGGTGGTGCGATCCAGTTTCATGCCGCCACCTTCTGCGCCTTTGACGCACGCGCTTTGGCCAGCGTGATGGCCGTGTCTTCAATCATATCTTCCTGGCCACCGACCATGCCCCGGCGCCCAAGCTCGACCAAGATCTCGCGCGCCGGTACGCCATACTTTCGCTCGGCGCGCTTGGCAAACAGCAGGAACGACCCGTAGACCCCGGCGTAACCCAGGGTGAGCGAGTCGCGGTCGATCCGGATGGGGAAGTCCATGATCGGCACAACCAGGTCTTCGGCCACGTCCTGAATGGCCCACACATCCACTCCGGTCTGAATCCCCATTCGGTCGCATACGGCGACCAGGACCTCCATCGGCGTGTTGCCCGCACCCGCACCGAGACCAGCCGAGGCGGCGTCGATGCGGGTGGCGCCACACTCAACGGCCGCAATGGAGTTGGCGATCCCCATCGCCAGGTTGTGGTGGCCGTGAAAGCCCAGTTCCGTCTCCGGCTTGAGCGCCTCACGCACCGCGCCAAGGCGGGCCCTGACATCATCGGGCAGCATGTAGCCAGCCGAATCGGTAATGTAAACACAGTTGGCGCCGTACGACTCCATCAGCTTTGCCTGCCCGACCAGCCCTTCAGGACTGTTCATATGCGCCATCATCAGGAAGCCCACCGTGTCCATCTCAAGCTTGCGCGCCAGGGCAATGTGCTGCTCCGACACGTCAGCCTCGGTGCAGTGCGTAGCCACCCGGATGGTGTGCACGCCAAGCTCCTTGGCCATCTTCAGATGGTCGACTGTGCCGATGCCCGGCAACAGTAAAGCCGAGACCTTGGCCTGCTTCATGAGCGGGATCACGGCCCCCAGATATTCTTCATCGCTGTGGGCCGGAAAGCCATAGTTGACCGACGAGCCGCCCAGGCCATCGCCGTGCGTGACTTCAATCAGGGGGACCCCGGCTGCGTCCAGGCCGCAGGCGATGCTTTTCATTTGCTCCAGCGTCATCATATGGCGCTTCGGATGCATGCCGTCACGCAACGTCATGTCGTGGACGGTGATTTTTTTTCCTTGCAGGTTCATCTCTGTTCTCCTTGACGGCTCAAGCGACAACCGGTTCGAGCGTGAGATTGCCGGCAATCATCTCTTCGGCAAACATCTCGGCGGTCCGGGCCGCGGCAGCGGTCATGATGTCCAGGTTGCCGGCGTACGTGGGCAGATAGTCCCCCAGGCCCGCCACCTCCATGAAGACCGTCACACGCTTGCCGTCAAACACCGGGCCGTTGACCAGCCGGTAACCGGGCACGTACTTCTGGACCTCTTCGATCATGGCGTGGATGGACTCGGCAATCCTTTGCTGATCCGGCTCGGTTTCGGTCAGGCAATGAATCGTGTCGCGCATCATCAGCGGAGGCTCCGCCGGGTTGATGATGATGATGGCTTTGCCCTTCCTCGCGCCCCCCACCTTTTCCACCGCGCCGGCCGTGGTCCGCGTGAATTCGTCAATGTTTTTGCGCGTGCCGGGCCCCACCGATCGGCTCGATACGGTCGCGACGATTTCTCCGTAAGCGACCGGCTGCACGCGCGAGACCGCAGCGACCATCGGAATGGTGGCCTGCCCGCCACAGGTGACCATGTTTACATTCATCTCGCGTTTGCCCAGGTGCTCTTTCAAATTGACCGGCGGTACGCAGTACGGGCCAATTGCCGCCGGCGTCAGATCGATCATCATCACGCCCAGCGCGTTAAGCTTGCGCGCGTTTTCCGCGTGAACATATGCACTGGTGGCATCAAACGCGATCTGCACACCATCGGCCAGCACATGCGGCAGCAGCCCGTCGACACCTTCCGCCGTGGTTTTGATGCCGAGCTCACGGGCTCGGTTCAGCCCCTCCGATTCCGGGTCGATGCCCACCATCCACACCGGCTCCAGCACCGAGCTGCGCTTGAGCTTGGCCAGCAGATCGGTGCCGATATTGCCTGGTCCGATCAGCGCACATTTGATCTTTTTCATGACCTTGTCCTTCCTATAAAAATGACTTTTACGCACGGCATCCGACAACGGCCGGGCGTGGTGCCTGGCCAGGCGCGTTCAGTGAAACCGGACCGAACAACCGCCCAGACCACCAATACTGACGCGGAAGCTGTCGCCCGCCTTGGCCGGGAACATCGCCGCCAGCGCGCCGGACAAGATCACCTCGCCCGCCTTGAGTGCAATGCCCAGACGCCCCAGCGTGTTGGCAAGCCAGGCCACGGCGTTGACCGGTGAGCCCAGTGCCGCCGCGCCGCAGCCCGTGGCGATAATCTCGCCATTACGCTCCATCACCATGCCGCACAGCGTCAGGTCGAGCTTGCGTGGATCGACCGCGTGATCACCCAGCACGAATACGCCACAGGAGGCGTTGTCCGCCACGGTGTCCTGAATCTTGATCTTCCAGTCGCGGATGCGCGAATCGACAATTTCAAAGCACGGCATCACGCATTCGGTCGCCGCCAGCACGTCCACGTTGGTCACCCCCGGCCCCATCAGGTCTTTCTTGAGGATGAACGCGATCTCGCCTTCGGCCTTGGGCTGAATCAGCGTGCCGATCTCGATCGACTGCCCTTCGTTGTAGATCATGCCGTCGAGCATGTAGCCGAAATCCGGCTGATACACGCCAAGCATGTTCATCACGGCCGCCGACGTGACGCCGATCTTCTTGCCGATGATGGTTTCACCAGCCTGCACACGACGCTCGATCATGCGCTGCTGAATGTGATAGGCGTCCTCGATCGTCATATCGGGGTGGCGCTCGGTCAGCGGATCGAGCACGGTTCGCGTGGTCAGTGCCTGATACAGGGCGTCGCCAAGCTGGGTGATTTGAGTTTTGTCCATGATCACAGTTTGATGCAAACGTTTTTGAGTTCCGTGTAGAACTCCAGCGAGTGGACTCCGCCCTCGCGCCCGATACCCGACTGCTTGGCCCCGCCGAACGGCGTGCGCAAATCGCGCAGGAACCAGGAGTTCACCCACGCAATGCCGACCTCGATGGCCCCCGCCACGCGGTGCGCACGCGACAGATTGGTGGTCCAGATCGCCGTGGCCAGGCCGTAGTCGTTATCGTTGGCACGGCGGATCACCTCTTCTTCGCTGTCGAATGGCATGACCAGCGCGCAAGGGCCGAAGATCTCCTCGCGGGCAATTACCGAGTCGTCGCCCAAGCCCGTCCAGATGGTGGGCTGTACCCACGCGCCGCCTTTGAGCGCGTCCGGCATATCGGGTACACCGCCGCCCGCCACCACCGTCGCGCCCGCTTCAACCGCCTTCTTGTAATACGACAGCACCTTGTCACGATGCTCTTGCGAAATCAACGGGCCCATGCCGGTGGCCGGATCTTCCGGGCGGCCGAGCTGCATGCCTTCAGCGCCTTTTTTGAGCGCGGAGACAAAACGATCAAAGATGGGGCGCTCGACATATACCCGCTCGGTACCCAGGCAGACCTGGCCACAGTTGGCGAAGCACGAGCGCAGCGTGCCTTCAATGGCGGCGTCGAAGTCGCAGTCGGCAAACACGATGGCAGCGTTCTTGCCGCCCATCTCCAGACTCACGGGGCGCGCACCGTCAGCCGCGGCCTTCATGATGGCCGCACCCGTGCGGGTTTCACCGGTGAAGGTGATGGCGTTGATGCCGCGGTGGGTGGTGAGGAATTCGCCGGTGGAGTTGGGGCCGAAGCCGTGCACGACGTTGTAGACCCCTCGCGGCACGCCCGCCGCGTTCATCACCTCGCCCAGCAATGCAGCGGTCTGCGGCGTCTCTTCGGAGGGCTTGACCACAACGGTGTTGCCACAGGCCAGCGCTGGGCCGACTTTCCAGGTCATCAGCAGCAGTGGCAGGTTCCATGGACAGATCACCCCGACCACCCCGACCGGTCGACGCATGGCGTAGTTGATCGCCCCGACACCATCCGGTGTAGGCATTTCAAAAAACTCAGTGGGCACGTTCTTCACCACGTCGGCGAAGATCTTGAAATTGGCCGCCCCACGCGGAATGTCCACATGCCGCGCCAGGCTCATAGGCTTGCCCGTGTCCTCTACCTCAGCGGCCAGGAAGTCGTCAAAACGACGGTTGATGCCGTCGGCCACCGCGTACAGCACTTCCACGCGCTGGGCCAAGCTCATGCGCCCCCACGCTCCCTTGAGCGCGGCCTGCGCCGCAGCCACCGCCGCGTCGACTTCGGCACGGCCGGCTTCGGCCACCTTGGCAATGACCGCGTTGTTCAACGGCGAGCGCTTCTCGAACCAACGCTGACCCGGCACATATTCGCCGTTGATGAAGTTGTGGATTTCTTTAGCACGAGCGCCGGACTGGTTTCCAGTGCTCGCGGTCGCTTGGGGATCGGTAATCAGCATGATGTTTCAGTAAACTTCCTTGTTAGGCAAATGTGGTCGCGGCGGCAGTCGACTTTCCGGAAAGATTCAGGTTTGAGTTAGACCTAGCAGGCTCAATCCGGCTTGCGCACAGTGCTCGTCCTGCTCTTCGGTACCGCCAGACACGCCAATACCCCCGATGCGATGGCCACTTTCAACAATCGGCAAACCACCGCCGAAGGCGATGAAGCGGGGCCTTCGCACGATGCCTTGGCGGACCGCTTCGGAATGACTCAGCAAGGCCTCACTCCACCGACTGGTCGGTAAGCCGAAACTGGCTGCCGTGTATGCCTTGTCGATGGCGATCTCGATGGAGTGCAACGGCGCTCCAGGCATGCGCAGAAACGCGGCAAGATTCCCCGCCACATCGACCACCGCGATGTTCACGCATACGCCGAGGCGCTGCGCGTGCAGCGCAGCTGCCTCGACGACGCGGTTAGCCGCAGGCCAGTTGATCAGCCGCGCCTCGACGCTATGAAGTGAGTCAGCCTGAGTCATGTGCTATCTCCTGCGTGGCAGTCAGGTGTAAACCTCGGTGAATGACTGGACCAACTCACCGGTGTGATAGAAGATGCCGCTGCCGAGATGCTCTTCCGTCCAGGTCGTCACAGGCCGATCAGGTTGAGCGAGGTAGCCCAGGCCGGCAAAGGTCTCGTTGCGATTCCCACTTGGATCGAAGAAATAGATCGTCTCCCCGCGGGTAATCCCATGGCGAGTCGGCGCCACGTCGATCTTGACCTTGTTCTTGGCCATGACGTCAGCCGATTTCAGTACGTCATGCCACGAGTCGAGGAAGAAGGCAATGTGGTGCAAGCCATTGCGAGGCCCACCTACGAAAGCGATGTCGTGCGGTGTGGACGTGCGGAACATCCACGTTGCAGCCTGAATGCTACTATCCGGACCTACCATAACTTGCTCAGCCAGATAAAAGTCCAGGCATTCCTTCATGAACCGGGTATTTTCCGCCACCCGATTCACGCCCGTCTCCGGATTGAGTTCACACATCAATAGGCAGTGATCCAGCCAATGGGCGCCTGCCCCCTTGACGTCATCGGGCCACGGGTCAGGATTGGTCGTTCCGACTCCGGTGCCCACATATTCCTTCGTCGCAAACAGACGCATCTCATGTCCGCTCGGCAGGTTGAACTGCAGCATACGACCGGTCGAAGGAAGGGTACCTTCGGGGAGCATTTGTGTCTTGAAGCCATAGGCTTCGATACGCTTTTGCAGCGCGTCTAGGTCGGCGTCGTGCTCAACCTTGTAGGCGACATGGTTGAGCCCTGCTTGATCGGACGGCGTCAGAATAACGGAGTACTTGTCCCATTCGTCCCAGCACTTGAGGTACACGTTTCCATGTTCGTCCTCCATCGTCCTTTTCATTCCCAGGACGTTTTCGTAGTGCTTGATTGCCAACGCCATGTCCATCACTTTCAGACTGGCATGGCCGATTCGCATCACACCCATGGTCTATCTCCTTCGGCTTATTTCGTTGAATCTTGGGCTACCTGAAAGCTCAACCCTTTGAAAAAGGGCTTTTGCATCTTGCCGACCACCTCCAGTTCTACATCATCAGTGGGCGCCACCCGGCACGCCAGCACCACACCTTGCGCTTCTTCCGCCTCGGAAATGTGCGCACGGCTCATTGCTCCTGTTTTGCGCACGCTGCCTCTGCACACTGCGACCTTACACACCCCGCACCCGCCGCTAAGGCAACCAACTGGTATGCCGCGACGCCCAAGGCGTGCCATGCCGGCAAGCAGAGACTCACCGAGAGCGCAGCTGAAACGCTCGCCGGTCTGCTTGACGGTCACGTAGACCTTCCCGTCCTGAGTAGTCACGATCACACCCTCTTGAAAAGCGGACTGCGTACTTGTTGGGCGTCGGCTGCGGAAATGAACTTCTCAAAATAGATGTCGCGTTCGAACAACCGGCCCTGGATCAGGGTCGTGACGCAGGCGTCGATCATCGCCGGCGGCCCGCACAAATAGGCTTGGTGGCCGGAAAAGTTGTTCTGGAAATGAGCCTTGGCGACCTCGTGAACGAAACCCTGCGCCAAGGGATGCGTCGCACCTTCTGCTTTTTCCGATAGCGCCGGCACGTAGCTGAAGTTCGAATACCGCTGGCTGAGCTCGCGGAACTCGTCGTCGTAATACAGTTCTGCCTCATTGCGCTGGCCATAGACCAGAGTGATAGGCTTGCTCCATCCGCTTTGCAACAAGTCGAGAATCATCGACCGAGGGCTCGACAGGCCTGAACCACCTGCCATGAAAACCATGGGCTGGTCGGCTGACCTGCGCACGAAAAACCGGCCATAGGGACCCGTCACGTGCAGAATGTTCCCCACCGCCAGTTGTTCATGGATGTAACCCGTGCCCTGTCCTCCCGGAACCCGGCGAATATTGAGCTCGATCTCTCCCGTTGCTGCGACGTCCGCAGGTGAATTGGCGATGGAAAACGCCCGTGTCTGGCGCAACTCGGGAATTTCAAGTTGCACGTACTGACCCGCCTGAAAATGAATCGGTTGATCGAGTCTCAGGAAGACGGCTTTGATCGTCGGTGTGAGTTGCTCGATGCGTGTCACCTCGGCATTGAAATCCTCGACCGGGATGACTTCGGCGTCCGGGTCTTCCTCGATGTCGGCCTCGATGGTCGTGTCATCGAGCAAGGTGGCACAGCAGGCCAACGCCTTGCGCTCCTCGCGCTCGAAGTCCATCAGCGCGAAGAGATTCGCATCGCCGAGATCGACTTCTCCGTCACACACCTGCACCTTGCAGGTTCCACATAGCCCGTGACCACACGCGTGCGGAATGTAAATGCCTTGGCGCAAGGCCGCGTCGAGTATAGTTTGCCCTTCCTCCACCTCAATGGTGGCACCCAGGGGCTGAATGTTGAGTTGGTAGGTCATTGTTCAAATCGCCGGAGGCCAATCACACCGCGGCCTGTAACTTCGGCTGCAGTGTGATTGCGCTGCCATGACGCAATCTCAATTGCAGGAACCGCTCAGACCGTTCAAGCCAGGCGTGCGAAAGCGGATCACGTCTTTGTGCGTCAGACCGTTTTCAGCCAGCGACTTCGCTGGGTCGGGATGCCACGGCTGGCCGGACTTAAACCACTGCACCTGGCTCCAGTCGATTTTTGAGAAATCGGGGTGATAGCCATAAGTGCCGGGCAACACCTGGGTGCACAGCGCACCGAACAACGTGTCCGACGGCAGGGGCAAGGCAACAGGTGCCGCAAACAACAGATGGTCTTCCCAGCCGATAAACAGCAACGGCGCCGGAAAGTTTTCGCGCGCGTCTCGTGCCGGGAACTTGTAGGGTTTGAGGGCAACAACGCTCATTTGGCTTCTCCTTGCAAGACCTCTCCACGCCAGGCAGCAAAGTTCTTTTGGTCTTCCGACCCCTCGAAATCGAAGTTGTCCCGGCCTACATTCAGGTTGTAGTAGTCGAGCAAGGCCATCAAGGGATCGAAACCTTCCTTGGTCGGATCGGCATCCGGCTTGAAACAGTTTCCTTGATACACTTGCTGCGGCGGAAGCCATGACTGCACGAACTTCTCGGGTTCGTTGTCAAAAATCTCCTTGCAGTGGTCGCTGCAGAAGTGATACTTGTCGCCGAGGTAGTCCGACTCGCGATAGCAGATCTTGGTTGCGTCGCCAGGCTCGGTGAATATCATCGGAATCTGGCAGGTAGTGCAGAGCATCGGCAGCGTCTTGTTGTAGAAACGGTTGCCCTTGGCGGCCTGCTCGCGCCAGTAGTCCCAACGCGGACGGTAATACTTGTCGAACGTCTCGGGGTACTTCTCCGACAGCCACCCCATTTCTTCTTCTGTGGGAACCCAGGTGTGGATGGGGGCCGCGGCGTTATAGTTATAGAACACGGCGAAGGTCTGATGGCTGATGTGGTCCTTGCCTTCGCAAGCCTGGTCCCAGCCCTTGGGCTTGCGGATGCCGTAACGCGCCAGATCCTTGAACAGCGCGCCGCCGTTCTGCTCGACGTACATCTCCCAGCTCTCGCGCCAGCTCATCACCCGGTTGGGCAGCATGTAGTCCTGCATCATGGCCACGATGCTCAACAGCCGATAGCCGCGCCAGAACCACTTGTCGATCCAGCGCTGCACGATGGGCACGTTGTCCGGATCCTGTTCCAGCATGAACTTGATGCATTCGATGCCGAGTGTCATGTGGCGCGATTCGTCACTTTGCGCCGAAAAACCGAAGGTGACCGTCGACATGTCCCCGTTGTAAGCAGCACCCGACATGAAGGGGACAAACAGCAGGTTGGTCAACACATATTCGAACGAAAAGCTCACCGCGGTAAGAAACTCGAACGGTCCACCGGTGGCCGCGTCTTCAAAAAATGACTTGGGCACCGACAAATACCAGACCCGGTCGTACCAATGGATGGAGTTGTGCAGGCCGTTAAAATACTTGTTGTAGTGCGAGAGAGCATGCATTTCGGTCTGGAAGTGACGCAGCTCGTCGATGGACTGCATCTGGCAAGCAACACGCGCCCCTTCACCCGTAAAATGCCGACCAACGTGGGCAAAACCTCGGTGTGCCATATACTCCAGCGGTGTCACACCCTGGATAAACACCTTGAGTGCGTTGACATAGCGCGCGTCGGAAATGCTCAACTGCCCGTTGTTCTGCGCGAAAGCGTCGATGACGGCGTAAAGCTTTTTTTCCTTCTCGCCCTGATATTTCCAGTAGGCGTCCATGGTCAGGCGGAAGGGGTCTTCCCATTTATCCCAATCGTGGATCTTTATGCTTTCGTACTTGTCGTACGGAAACACTTTTTCCATCGGCTGGTAGCTGGTCTGCCAGCCAAGACCGCGGGTCATCGCTGCGTAGCGATCCTTTAAACCGAGTTTCTTCTTCTGCACAGAAGTGTCCATTTCAATTTCCTCTTTGCCGTGTTCAGTGTTTCCAGCTCAGCGTGAACTGTTCGTCATCCTCGTCGATATATCCGGACAAGGTGATTAGGTTGATGTGGATTTGCTGGAGATCGAACTTCATGCCGATCCTGTCTTCGATGCTTCGACGGTTTATTGTGAGATGCCCGGGCGCATCGATCTTCACCATGCCAGGCGACTCTGTGGCGACCGCATTAGGGTTATCAGCGAGAATCGCCTCCACCACCGATCGAGACTCCTCGTTAGCCTGAAACGCGATAAATACGTTAGACATGAACATTCCTCTATGACGGTCAGGAATATAAATTAGCGGTTACAGAACAATCCCGGCCTTCGCAACGCGGGCACGAAGTCGCTGCCTTACTTCTTCCAAGGCGTCGTGGCCGTTTTCCGCCAAAGCCATTTCAGCGACAGGCAACAACGCTGACGCCGCCTGATCTTCCCAGGTACGCAACCAGTGAATGAGCAGCGCTTTGTTATCCTCCGATTCCGTCGCCATGGTCTTCACTACCGCATCGACCCAGCGACTGGATTCGTCATGCCACGCGGGCATGAAAGTGGTTAGCATTGCCACTGCGCTACCACCGTTGAGTGCGATGTAATCGTCGACGAAAGCGCCGTAGATCATGGGATAAAGAAGACCGTCGAGCGCCAGATTTTGGGCGACGAACAGTTCCACCGGGTCTTGCAGCACCAGAGTGTTTTCCACATAACGACGCAACGGTTGCCAATCGGGACTCGTCATCCAGGCTTGCTTGGCTTCGTCAAGAAGATCGGGCCCGGACATTACCAGCGCCAGTCGTGTGAGATACTGCGCTACACCCAGATTGTCCATTGCGTGGAACATAGCCGGCGCAGTGAAGGTCGTGCCATAACCCAAGGCACAGATCTGGGAGTTGTTCATGTTCGCGCCCCAGGCCGCGTGGCGCAAAGGCACGAGAACGGAAAGCGCCTGTTGTCGAACCTCATCGGAAACGAGATCGATCATGCCGCGCGACTCGACAAACTCGAAGTTGGATTCCATCGCGTCTTGCTGCCGCGCTCGGGTCATCGTCCACGACGCGTAGTAGAACTGACGCGGGTCTTTCAGCGCATACCAGTCCTTCATTTGGATCGCGGTGCGCGACGTGTCGAACAGTTCATGCTCGGGATCCCACGTGGGCCGGTAATGAAAATTCGCTGCCGGTTGAGCACCTACAGTGCCTTCCTGATAGCGCGAAGCGGCTTTATCGGCTCCGATGTATTGAGCCACGTGCGTGTAGGTGTGACGCAGTGGTTTGATTTCCCGCGTCTTCAAATCGATGGTCATTAACTGCTCCTGTGGTTGTGAACCGGGATGGGATGCGATCAGACTAGGCGCGCTTCATCAGGCTGCTCGGCGCTGCTCACAAGAAAATCAATGCCGCACAATCTCGCCGAAGGCATCCAATCGCGTCACCTTCTGCGCGAGGCAAAATTCTTCGAACGCAGCAATAGGCAGCATGAGCTCGACACAGAGCTCGGGGGTGCCGACTGAAAATTCGAACTGGACGAATCCCTGTGTGTTGATGGCGGTAACGCTGACAAACCTGAGGTTCGGATCGAACCTGGGTTCCGCCTCAAGGGCTGCTTGCTTGTGCATCGCCTGTGTCTCCGATTCTGTGTTTTGATATCTCAAAGCAAGTCGCGTGCCATCGGCAGAAATGAGCCTTTATTGCTGCTTTGCAGCAATGCATTTACAGGTGAGCTGCTGCGGGATCGTCATCTGTCGCAATTCGGCCCAAGCATCCTGCGTTAAACGGCCAGATGCTTCCTGCGTTTGGGCGCCGCCTTCTGCCAGGCACAAACCGAAGGACGCAGGTCAGCACAACCGTCACACAGAATCGATACAACACAGGGTATCTACGGAGGTGCCAGCGAACGAGGTCAAGCTCATTGTGCAATCGCACATCGAAAAATCTCTGGGGTGCTGTCATAAAATTCGCGAACTAGGAAAGGGGCGCAGGTCGCTTAGATCAGAAATTTCTGAAATGCACACCCCAGCAAGGCTCTGTCAATTTGATGGCGAGGCAGCGGTAGAATGGAGTGGTGAAGAAAACGAAATCGCTTTATCACGGTCACCGTTTCCCTGCCGTCGTCATCAAATTGACAGAGCCCCTGTCGGTTCTGTTAAGCCATGCAACAGCTCAGCGCTGGCGGCGTGCTGGAGACCACCTCGCGCATCCAGGGCCTCCAACAGGCAGCCGACTGGCAGGCGCTCGCGACCTTGCCGTCCGAGGTGTTCTGGCGCCTGTGCCAAGGCCGCATGGGCGATGCCCAAGCGGTCGGGCAAGTAGCAGCCCAAAGCCAGGCGGCCTTTGCCAATGGTCTGCGCCAAGCGCTCACGACTTGGCAGGAATCTGTCTCCGAGGCATTCGGCGCCAGTGGCGACGCAGCCTCTTTCACGCAGCTTTGCCAGCGCTTGGCGCAGCCCTGGACCGCCCCAAGCGCCGTACCCCAGGGCAAGACCAAGAAATGAGGGGACGGCAATGAATACGACGCAACGGACGGCGCTCGTGACGGGAGGCAACCGGGGGTTGGGCGCTGCGATCGCCCGTGCCCTGCACGATGCCGGCCACCGCGTGATCGTCACGCATACCCCCGGCAACACCACGATTGGCCAGTGGCAGCAAGCGCAAGCGACACAGGGCTACTCATTTGCCGCCTACGGGGTGGATGTATCGGACTACGAATCAACGCAGGAACTGGCGCGGCGCATCCACGCCGACGGTCATCGGATCGACATCCTGGTGAACAACGCCGGCATCACCCGCGATGCAACGCTGCGCAAGCTCGACAAGGCCGGTTGGGATGCCGTACTGCGCACCAACCTGGACTCCATGTTCAACGTCACCAAGCCGTTCATCGACCCGATGGCCGAGCGCGGCTGGGGCCGCATCGTCAACATCTCTTCGATCAACGGCAGCAAGGGCCAGTTCGGGCAGACCAATTATTCGGCGGCCAAGGCCGGGGTACATGGATTCACCAAGGCGCTCGCACAGGAGGTGGCGCGCAAGGGCGTGACGGTCAACACCGTCTCGCCGGGCTATCTGGCCACCGAGATGGTGATGGCGGTGCGAGAGGACATGCGCCAGAAGATCATCGATGCGATTCCGGTTGGCCGTCTCGGCCAGCCGGCCGAGATTGCAGCTCTTGTCGCCTTCATCGCCAGCGAAGCCGCCGCCTTCATGACCGGCAGCAACGTGGCGATGAACGGCGGTCAGCACATGTCTTGAGCCCACTGCGCGAGCGGCTGACTTCCGACGCGGCAATCCGCAGCTCTTGGAGGAGTTCCATGTATTCACGATTTCTGGTGCCGCTTGATGGCAGTCCCACATCCCTTCTGGCCCTCGATCATGCGGCGGACATGGCACGCCTGAACGGCGCCACCGTGGTCCTGCTGCATGTCATCGAGCCGACCCGGCACAGCACGGGTTTCGAGCGCCCCAAGGTCTACATCGAGGACGTCCGCCCTCACTTCCTGGCAGCCGGGCATGCCTTGTTGGACGAGGCCGCAAACCGGCTGCGTCAGGACGGAATTGCAACAGAGACAGTACTGCTTGAAAGCACTGCAGAGCGGGTATCAGAGCAAATTGCCCGGCAGGCCAAGGAGAACGATTGCGACCTGGTCATCCTGGGCACCCATGGACGCCGTGGGGTGGACCGGCTGCTGCTGGGAAGCGATGCGGAACAGGTGGCGCGTATCGCACCTGTTCCCGTGATGCTGGTGCGCCAGTCGCGCAGAAAAGAGATCACATGAATCAACAGCCCGTGGAGGCGCTCGCGCAGGTGCTCAAAGCGGTGTCGAGCGCCTCGTCGCCCATTTCAAAACCATGGCGCCGGTACGCACTGCGGCGGCGCATCTTTGCGACGCGCTCTGGCGTGCTGTGCCATCGCACTCGTGCTAGTTGAGCGCGGAGAGTCACCGTCCGAACTATGAATCAATCAAATCCCGAAGGAGGACGATTCACTATGAAATACATCTTCAAAGGTGACAGCGCGCTGGTCAGTGGCGCCGGCTCGGGTATCGGCGAGGCAACGGCACACCTGCTCGCCATAAATGGTGTGCAGGTGGTTGCCTCCGACATCGACTTCGAGGCCGCCCGACGTGTGACACAGGCCATCATCGCCGCCGGCGGCCGCGCCGTGGCACACGAGGGCAATGCGGCCAAACCCGAGGACGCCGGTGCGGCGGTGCAGTGCGCACTCAAGCATTTCGGTTCTCTGCACCTGGCTTTCAACAACGCTGGCATTGCCGGAGAACTCAAGCCTGCAGGCGAACTGGCGGCCGAGGAATGGCAACGTGTCATCGATACCAACCTCTCGGGTGTGCAGCATGCCATGCGCGCGCAGATCCCGGCCATCCTGGCCGCCGGCGGCGGCGCCATCGTCAACATGTCGTCGGTCCTGGGATTAGTCGGCAGCGCGGACGCACCGGCCTACGTCGCGGCCAAGCACGGGGTGACAGGTCTCACGCGCTCGGCGGCGTTGGCCTATTCGGCACAGGGCGTCCGCATCAACTCGCTCCATCCGGGCTATATCGAAACTCCGCTGCTCAAGGCGCTCGACGAGGCCACACTGGCAGCGCTGAAGGGGCTGCACGCCATCGGGCGCCTGGGCCGGCCCGAGGAGATCGCCCACGCAGCCTGCTTCCTGCTGTCCGAAGGTGCCAGCTTCATGTGCGGCAGCGCCATGGTGGTAGATGGCGGTTATACGGCGGCTTGAATAGGAAGGGCACAGTGGAGTTGCGCCACCTTCGATGCTTCATCGCTGTCGCGGAAGAACTCCACTTCGCGCGCGCCGCCGAGCGGCTACATATCGAGCAGTCGCCATTGTCGCGGGCCATCAAGGAATTGGAGGAGGACTTGGGTGTGCAATTATTCGAACGCACCACCCGCAGTACCCGCCTCACCCGCGCGGGCCAGCTCTTCCTGGAACACGTGCCACGCATCTTTACTGCCTTGCAGCAGGCGCGTGACAGCGTGAAAGCGGTCGCCAATGGTTTCCACGGGCAATTGCGTGTGGCCTTGTCGGATGGCATCACGCCTTCGCGCTTACCGGCCTTGCTGGCGCTATGCCGACAAGAGGAGCCCGAGGTCGAAATTCGCTTCTTCGAGGTGCCGCTGTCGCAGCAGATCAAAGGGCTGCATGATGACCTGTACGACGTGGGATTTGCCCAATCCGATGAAGTGGGCGACGGCATCGTCGCTTTGCCCGCCTGGAGCGATGCGTTGATGGTGGCGGTGCCCGCCCGGCATCCGCTGCTGATCCACAAGCGCATCCCCTTGGATGAGTTACTGCGCTACCCATTGGTACTGTGCGATCCGCAAGTCTGTGAAGGCCTCGCGAAGCATGTTGAGCGGGTGCTTCGCCGAGTGGACATGGAGCCGCTGGTCGCGGAGCGAGTTGCCACAAGCGATTTGATGATGGCGTTGGTGTCAGCGGGCTTCGCACTTGGGTTGGCGGGTGCAGCTCACATTGCCGCCAGTCGTGAATCAGGTGTGGTGGCACGACCTTTGGCGTCACGCGTGCCACCGCTGACGACCTATTTGCTTCGTCTTGACAGTGATCCGTCCGATGAACTGGCGCGGTTCATTGAGCGCGTAAAGGCCATCGATCTGCCAGAAACTCCCAGACCCGCACGAGGCCGCAATCCCGATCACCCGGAGGAACTGATGCCATGAAGAAGATCATTCCGTTCTTGCTGGTGGCTGCCTTGACCGCCTGCGGTCAGTCCGAGACACCTCTGAACGCCACCAATTCAAAGGCAAGGATTCCGACAGTAGAAGAACTGGCGGCTAACCCAGAGCACCTCAAAGAACTGCGTCTGCAATGCAAGACCGACCGCCCCAAGTTGGGCGATACGATATGCGATCGGGTCGCCGAAGCCACGCGCAAACGGTTCTATGGCGACCGTGATACTCCGTACACGCCACCGAAACAATCGCCCAAGTTCTGATCGTCGGTGACGCGCCGCATCGGCTTCATATTCTTGTCCGACACGCCGCGATGCGCCTTCGCTTGCGGCGCTTTTCTTCGGCTCGCCGTCACACTAATTCTTTCTTTTTGCTCGACCATTCTGCTGAAAACGGTCTTTGACCGGCACTGACCCGGCACCGATCCTGACGCATGCGGCACGTTCCTGTGCCGCGATTTCCATGAGGAATCAGCGCAGGAGAAATCGGAGGCCAGGTCATGCAAGGGACGAACGTGCTGTTCGGTCAGATCGCCGTGGTGTTCGGCATCGTGATCGCCGGCGTGTGGGGCGCCACACAATGGACAGCAGCGGCCCTTGGCTATCAAGTACGCCTTGGCTCTCCCTGGTTCGATCTTCTTGGCACGCCGATCTACCACCCGTGGAAGCTGTTTGAGTGGTGGTTCTTCTTCGGCGCCTATGCGCCGGAAGTATTCGACACCGGCGGCGCCATCGCCGGCGCCAGTGGCATGGTCGCCGTGGGCGTTGCCATCGCCATGTCGGTCTGGCGCTCGCGCCAAGCTCGCCTCGTCACCACCTACGGCTCGGCGCGTTGGGCTAACGCGCAGGACATTCGCATGGCGGGCCTCACGCATCCAGCCGGCGTCTTCCTCGGCCAGCACGACCGCCAGTACCTGCGGCATGAAGGCCCGGAACACGTCCTGACCTTCGCGCCTACGCGCTCGGGCAAGGGCGTCGGCCTCGTGGTGCCGACGCTGCTGTCCTGGCCTGCATCCGCCGTCATCCACGACATCAAAGGCGAGAACTGGCAGATCACTGCGGGCTGGCGCTCGCGCTTCTCGCATTGCCTGCTGTTCAACCCGACCGATGCGAAGTCGGCGGCCTACAACCCGCTGCTGGAGGTGCGGCGCGGCGCGCATGAGGTGCGCGATGTGCAGAACATCGCGGACATTCTGGTTGATCCCGAAGGTGCGCTGGAGAAGCGCAACCATTGGGAGAAGACCAGCCACGCGCTGCTGGTCGGGGCCATCTTGCATGTCCTCTACGCGGGCGAAGACAAGACGCTGCGCGGCGTCGCCAACTTCCTCTCCGATCCGGCCAGCCCGTTCGAGCTGACCTTGCATCGGATGATGACCACGCCGCACCTCGGCGATGGGCCGCATCCGGTCGTCGCATCGGCGGCGCGCGAAGTGCTCAACAAGTCGGACAACGAGCGTTCCGGCGTGTTGAGCACTGCCATGTCGTTCCTCGGCCTGTACCGCGATCCCACGGTGGCCGAAGTCACCTCGCGTTGCGACTGGCGCATCGCCGATCTGATCGCGGCCGAGCATCCGGTATCGCTATATCTGGTGGTGCCGCCTTCGGACATTTCGCGGACAAAGCCGCTCATCCGCCTGATCCTCAACCAGATCGGCCGGCGCCTCACCGAGTCGCTCGATGGCTCCGACGGCATCGCACGCCGCCACAAGCTGCTGCTGATGCTCGATGAGTTCCCAGCGCTGGGGCGTCTGGACTTCTTCGAGACGGCCCTAGCCTTCATGGCGGGCTATGGCATCCGCAGCTTCCTCATCGCGCAGTCGCTCAACCAGATCGACAAAGCCTACGGCCAGAACCATTCGATTCTGGACAACTGCCATGTGCGCGTGACGTTTGCGACGAATGACGAGCGCACCGCCAAGCGCATTTCCGAGACGTTGGGCACTGCGACCGAACTGCGCGCCCAGCGCAATTACGCAGGCCACCGGCTGGCTCCGTGGCTGGGCCACCTCATGGTGTCGCGTCAGGAAACCGCGCGCCCGCTGCTGACGCCCGGCGAAGTCATGCAGCTTCCGCCTGACGTGGCGGTGGTGATGGTGTCGAGCGTGGCGCCGATCAAGGCGAAGAAGCTGCGCTACTACGCGGACGCCAATTTCAAGCGGCGCGTGCTGCCGCCTCCTGTGCTGGCGGACGGCCGATACGCCGACGCGCCGCCGGTGCGCCCGGACGACTGGAGCGGCCTGGCGATTCCTGCTGTACCCGCCGCGCCTGCGGCCGATGCCGCCGAAGGCTTCGGCGCTTCGACCGACGACGGTGGCCCACGCCGTCAACCCGAACTCTCCGAAACCGTCGCCTACGCCCCCGAGCTGGCCGCGAGCACCGCCGACCTCGACCTGCTCGATGACGACGACGACCTGCCGCTTCCCCTTCCTCGCCAGCTTAATCCGGCCATGCAGCGCACGGCCCGGCTGGCTTCCCTCGACCCCAACGACGGAATCGAGCTATGAGCCACTACCGCCTGAATCTCTTTATCCAGCCGGAGCACGCCAAGCGCCTGGACGAGCTGGCCGCCAAGAAAGGCGTGTCCAAGTCGTCCATCGTCGCGGCGGCGCTCGCATCGTGGCTGTCGCCCGATGCCGCCGACCAGCGCGAGGCGGCCATCGCCAAGCGGCTTGATCGCCTGTCGCGTCAGGCCGAGCGCATGGAGCGCGACCAGAACATCGCCATCGAGACGCTGGCACTGTTCATCCGCTACTACCTGACCGTCAGCACGCCGGTGCCGGAGGCCCATCAGGAGGCGGCGCGCGCCCAGGGCAAGGCGCGCTTCGAGCAGTTCACCGAGCAGCTTGGCCGCAACCTGCTGCGGGGCCGCAGCCTGGTGCGCGACGTGGTGGAGGAACTGCATGCCGACCCGATGCAGATGGAGGACGCGGCGGCAGCCGCGCAAGCGCAGGAGCGTGCGTCATGAGCGCCGTTCCGCAGTCCATGAGTGCCACGTCGCTCGACCGCCGCATCCAGATGCTGCGCACGGCAATGGGGCCGCTGATCGCCGCTGCGCTCGAAGACCCCGACGTGGTGGAAATCATGCTCAACCCGGATCGCACCCTTTGGGTGGATCGCCTGTCGTCGGGCCGCGCGCCGATGGGCGTTGAGATGCCCGAGGCTGATGGCGAGCGAATCATCCGCCTGGTCGCGGCCCATGTCGGCGCGGAAGTCCATCGCGGCCAGCCGCTCTTGTCGGCGGAGCTGCCCGAGACGGGCGAACGCTTCGAGGGCATCTTGCCGCCTGCTGCACCGGGGCCGGCCTTCGCGCTGCGCAAGCGCGCCATCGGCGTGATTCCGCTGGAGCGGTACGTCATCGACGGGATGATGACCAGCGCCCAAGCGGGCTTTCTCGTTCGCGCCGTGCGCGAGCGTCAGAACGTGCTGATCGCCGGCGCTACCAGCAGCGGCAAGACGACCTTGGCCAATGCACTGCTGGCCGAGATCGCCGCCACCGGCGACCGCGTACTGGTGCTCGAAGACACGGTGGAACTGCAATGCGCGGCGCGCGACCACGTTCCACTGCGCACGCGCGCAGGCGTGGTGTCCATGACGGAACTGGTGCGCTCGTCCATGCGCCTGCGGCCGGATCGCGTCGTCGTCGGCGAGGTGCGCGGCGCCGAGGCGCTGGATCTCATCAAGGTGTGGGGCACGGGCCACCCCGGCGGCATCGCCACGATCCATGCCGGCTCCGCGCTGGGCGCGCTGCTGCGCCTGGAACAACTGATTCTCGAAGTGGCCGTGAATCCGCCCCGTGCGCTGATCGCCGAGGCGGTCAACGTGGTGATCCACATCGTCGGGCGCGGGCGCAAGCGCCGCATCGAGAGCATCGCCCGCGTCGTCGGCTTCGACGGCGTGGGCTACCAACTGGCGGACGCGCTGGAAACGTCGTTTCCCGAGCTACTGCCGATCCCCGATGCCGCATCCGCTGCGGCGACTTCCCCGTCCCCTGACCAACCTGGAGAACTGCCATGACGCAGATGACCATTTCTGCTTTCCGTGTTTCCGTAAATCCGGCTTTGCGCCTTGCACGGCTGCGTAGCCTGGCCCGCCCTGCTGGGCAAGGGCTGCTGCTGGCCGCGCTGCTGCTGTTCCTGGCCGGCACCGCGCAGGCCGCCGGTTCCTCGATGCCGTGGGAAGGCCCGCTGCAATCCATCCTCGAATCCATCCAGGGGCCGGTGGCGCGCATCGTCGCGGTCATCATCATCATCGCAACCGGCCTCGCGCTGGCCTTCGGCGACACGTCGGGTGGTTTCCGCAAGCTGATCCAGATCGTGTTCGGCCTGTCCATCGCGTTCGCGGCTTCGAGCTTCTTCCTGTCGTTCTTCAGCTTCTCCGGCGGGGCCGTCGTATGAGCGGCCCGGATACCTTCGCGGCTGGGTTCGAGGTGCCGCTGCATCGCTCGCTGACCGAGCCGATCCTGCTGGGCGGTGCGCCGCGCACCGTGGCAATCGCCAACGGCACGCTGGCCGCCGCCGTCGGGCTAGGCCTGCAACTGTGGATTCCTGGCGTCGTGCTCTGGATCGTCGGCCATTCGCTGGCGGTATGGGGCGCGCGCGTCGATCCGCAGTTCATGGCCGTGTTCGCCCGGCACATCAAGCACCGCCCGCTGCTGGACGTGTGAGGGGACGCCGCCATGCTGAACCTTGCCGAATACCGCCAGCGACCCGCATTGCTCGCCGACTGGCTGCCGTGGGCTGGATTGGTTGCGCCGGGCGTCGTCTTGAACAAGGACGGCAGTTTCCAGCGCACGGCCCGGTTTCGCGGGCCTGACCTCGACAGCGCGACGCAAGGCGAGTTGATCGCCACGTCGGCACGCCTGAACAACGCCCTGCGCCGCATGGGTTCGGGCTGGGCGCTGTTCATTGAAGCAGAGCGCCGACCCGCCGCCGACTATCCGCACTCGGAGTTTCCCGAGCCACTGTCGTGGCTGGTGGACGAGGAACGCCGCGCCACCTTCGAGGACTCGGGCAACCACTTCGAGAGCGGCTATCACCTGACGCTGGTGTACCTGCCGCCCGAGGAATCGCGCGCCCGTGCCGCCAAGATGCTCTACGAGAACACGCCGACGAATGGCGTGGACTGGCGCGAGCGCCTGCAAGCCTTCGTCGCGGAGACGGATCGCGTCTTTGACCTGCTCGATGGCGTGATGCCGGAAATCACCTGGCTCGATGACAGCCAGACGCTGACCTACCTACACGCCACCATCTCGACGCGGCGCTATCGCGTCGGCGTGCCCGAAGTGCCGTTCCACATCGACGCGCTGCTGACCGATTCCGCGCTGGTCGGTGGCCTGGCACCGATGCTGGGCGACCAGCACCTGCGCGTGGTGTCGGTGCGGGGCTTCCCGACCTCGACCTGGCCGGGGATTCTGGACGACCTCAACCGCCTCGGCTTTGCCTACCGCTGGAGCACGCGCTTCCTGTGCCTCGACAAAGCCGAGGCGGAACGGGAGTTGGGGCGCCTGCGCCGCCAGTGGTTCGCCAAGCGCAAGAACGTCATCGCGCTGCTGCGCGAAACGATCTTCCAGCAAGAAAGCCCGCTGGTGGATACCGACGCCAGCAACAAGGCGGCGGATGCAGACGCGGCCTTGCAGGAGCTGGGCAGCGATCAAGTCGCCTTCGGCTACCTCACCGCGACGGTGACGGTGCTCGATGCCGACCCGGCCGTGGCCGACGAGAAGCTGCGCATGGTTGAGCGCGTCATTCAGGGACGCGGCTTCATCACCATCCCGGAAACGCTCAACGCCGTGGATGCGTGGCTGTCGTCCATTCCGGGCAACGCCTACGCCAACGTGCGGCAGCCCATCGTCTCGACGCTGAACCTGGCTCACATGATGCCGGTGTCGGCGGTATGGGCCGGGCCGGAAAAGGACGAGCACCTGGACGGCCCGCCGCTGATCGTCACGCGCACCGATGGCGCCACGCCTTTTCGCTTGGTCACTCACATCGGCGACGTGGGCCACACGCTGGTCGCGGGGCCGACCGGCATGGGCAAGTCGGTTTTGCTCGCCACGCTGGCAATGCAGTTCCGCCGCTATCGCGGCTCGCGCATCTTCGCGTTCGACATGGGCCGCTCGATGCGCGCCACGGTTCTCGGGCTGGGCGGCGAGCACTACGACCTCGGGACGGACGGCGAAATCGCCTTCCAGCCCTTGGCACACATCGACCGCGAGGGCTACCGCACCTGGGCGGCCGAATGGATCGAAGGCCGCTTGCTGCATGAAGGCGTGGCGGTCGGTCCCGACGAGAAAGCGGCTATCTGGTCGGCGCTGGGAAGCCTCGCCGGTGCGCCGTTGGAGCAGCGCACGATGACGGGGCTTTCCGTGCTGCTGCAATCGAACACGCTGCGTCAGGCGCTGTCGCCCTATGTGCTCGGCGGTGCCCACGGCAAGCTGCTGGACGCCGACCATGACCGGCTAGGCATGGCCGACGTGCAGTGCTTCGAGATGGAGGAACTGATGCACAACAAGGCCGCCGTCATGGCCGTGCTGCATTACCTCTTTGCACGCTTCGATGAACGCTTCGACGGTGCGCCCACGCTGCTGATCCTCGATGAAGCGTGGCTGTTCCTCGATGACCCGGTGTTTGCCGCGCGTATCCGGCAATGGCTCAAGACGCTCAGGAAAAAGAACGTCAGTGTCATCTTCGCCACGCAATCGCTGGCGGACATCAAGGATTCGAGCATCGCACCCGCGATCATCGAGAGCTGCGCAAGCCGCATCTTCCTGCCGAACCCGCAGGCGACCGAGCCGCAGATTCGTACGATCTACGAGGGCTTCGGCCTGAACTCACGGCAGATCGAAATCGTCGCCACCGCGCAGCCCAAGCGCGACTACTACTACCAATCCCGCTTCGGCAACCGCCTATTCGACCTCGACCTGGGGCCGGCGACGCTGGCCTTTGCGGGCGCTTCCACGCCGCAAGACCAGCGCGACATGGACCGCGTGCTGCTGGACGCCGGCACGCCCGGCTTCGCAGGCGGCTGGCTGCGCCATTGCGGCCTCGATTGGGCGGCCGATCTGCTGCCCTCGTTCCCCGGCCTCGCGCCGGGTTCCCTCCGTACCGCTGACCACCTATTGGAGAACCAGCTATGAAGATCCGTGCGCTTTCCATTTCTCTCGCCGCCGCGCTGTCGGTATCGCTGCTGGCCGTACAACCGGCATCTGCCATCACGGTGTTCGATCCGTCCAACTTCGTGCAGAACACGCTGACCGCGATTCGCACGCTGGAGCAGATCAACAACCAGATCCAGCAGCTTCAGAACGAAGCGCAGATGCTGATGAACCAGGCGCGCAACCTCGCCAGCCTGCCGTCCAGCGTGGTGAACCAGTTGCGCGCCAATCTGGCGACGACCGAGCGGCTGATCGCTCAGGCTCGCGGCTTGGCCTACGACGTGACGAACCTCGATCGGGAGTTCGCGCGCCTGTATCCCGAGCAGTACGCCGCCACCGTCAGCGGCGACCAGATGTACCGCGACGCGCAGGAGCGTTGGCGGAACACGCTCAACGGCTTGCAGACCACCATGCAGATGCAGGCGCAGGTGTCGCAGAACCTGGGCGAAGACGAAAGCGTGCTGGCCGACCTTGTGAGCAAGAGCCAGTCGGCCCACGGTGCATTGCAGGCCATGCAGGCCATGAATCAGTTGCTCGCCTTGCAGGCCAAGCAATCGATACAGGCGCAACGGCTCCAGATCACACAAGACCGGGCCGCCTCGCTGGAGCTGGCGCGACAGGCGGCGGCCACGGAACGTGCCCGCGAAGTGCGGCGGCGCTTCCTGGGCGAAGGCACGCCGTACACGCCGCAGACCGTGAACTTCTACCGCGACTGACGGGAGGCCGCCATGCGATGTGTCCTCGTCCTGTGTGCTGTGCTGCTGGCCGCTTGCAGCGAGCAGCCGGCCGACAATCTTGCCGATGCCTTGGCCGCCGATCCCGTGCGGCTCAAGGCATTGCGCGCGCAATGCGCGGCCGACCGACAGGCTACGGGCGAGGACGCCTGCCGCGCCGCTACCGAAGCCTTCCGGCGGCGCTTCTTTTCTGGCCAGGCCGGGCCTGATGAATACCTGACGCTGCCCGACCTGCCGCCGATCCCGCCGAGCTTCGAGGAATCGGCCGATGGCATGGCGCCGGCCGTTCCCGTCGAACCGGAGGACACGCCATGAATGACGTGACCATCATCGACCAGTTCCTCAACACCTTCGCCACCTACATCGACTCGGGTTTCGGACTGCTGCGGGGCGAAGTGGCGTTCCTCACGGCCACGCTGATCGTCATCGACATGACGATCGCCGGCCTGTATTGGGCCATGAGCCATGCCACCGGCCAGGGCGAGGACGTGATCGCCAAGCTGCTGCGCAAGGTGCTCTACGTCGGTGCCTTCGCCTATATCCTCAACAACTTCAACTGGCTGGCCAGCATCGTGTTCCGCTCGTTCGCCGGGTTGGGCATCACCGCCACCGGCTCGGCCATCACGATGGAGAACTTCCTCCAGCCGGGCCGGCTGGCCAAGACCGGCATCGACGCCGGGGCGCCAATTCTGGAACAGATCGGCGAGATGGCCGGGTTTCCCGAGGTGTTCGTGAACCTCGATCCCATCGTGGTGATGTTCCTCGCTTGGTTGGTCGTGGTCCTGTGCTTCTTCGTGCTGGCGATCCAGCTTTTCATCACGCTGATCGAGTTCAAGCTGACCACACTCGCGGGCTTCGTGTTGGTGCCGTTCGCGCTGTGGAACAAGACCAGCTTCCTCGCCGAGAAGGTGCTGGGCAACGTGGTGTCGTCCGGCGTCAAGGTACTGGTGCTGGCCGTGATCGTGGGCATCGGCTCGGGCCTGTTCGCGCAGTTTCAAGTCCATCCCGCCGAACCGTCCATCGACCACGCGCTGGTCATCATGCTGGCCTCGCTCACCTTGCTGGCGCTGGGGATCTTCGGCCCCGGCGTCGCCACGGGCCTCGTGTCCGGTGCGCCGCAGCTCGGCGCTGGCGCAATGGCCGGTGCTGCTGTCGGCGCTGCCGGCACGGCTGTCGCCATCGGCGCCGCCGCGACGGGCGTGGGTGGCGCCGTGGCTGCTGGCGCGCGCATGGCCCCGGCTGCCGCCAAGCTGGCCGGAAGCGGTGCGCGCGCCGCCACGACGGCGGCCGGCAGTGCGAAGTCGGCGTTCCAGGCCGGTTCCGCCGCCGCTGGCGGCGGCGCAAAGGGCGCGATGGCGGGCCTGGGCAACGTCGCCAAGACCGGCGCGCAGGCCGCCGGATACGCGGCTGCATCCCGTGCTTCCGCTGCCGGGCAGCGGATGGCCGCTCCGTTCCGTGCTGGCTGGAATGGCTCGATGGCCGACGCTGGCGCGTCAGCCGGCCAAGCCTCCGCAGGAGAAGCCCCCGCAGGCGACGCCGCTGCACAGAAGCCGGAACAACCCGCCTGGGCCAAGCGGCTGCATCGCCGCCAGCAACTCACCCACGCCGCGACCACCGCCGCGCACACGCTGCGCGGCGGTGACGGTGGCGGCTCGGGGCAAGGCCCGAGCCTGCGCGGCTCCGACGAGTAAAGCGATTCACAAGGAGAACTGACCATGCGATTCAGAAAACCGCAGGTGCGCTATGCCGACACGCCGCAGCCTGCCACGCCGTACCAAGCTGCCGGCCAGGTGTGGGACGACCGTATCGGCTCGCCGCGCGTGCAGGCGAAGAACTGGCGCCTGATGGCCTTCGGCTGTCTGACGCTCGCGCTGTTGATGGCCGGCGGCCTGGTGTGGCGCTCGGCGCAGTCCTTCGTGACGCCCTACGTCGTGGAGGTGGACAACGCGGGCCAGGTGCGCGCCGTGGGCGAAGCCGCCACGCCGTACCGGCCCAACGATGCACAGACGGCGCACCACATCGCGCGCTTCGTGACGCTGGTGCGCTCGCTGTCCATCGACCCCATCGTCGTCCGCCAGAACTGGCTGGACGCCTACGATTACACGACCGACAAGGGCGCGGCCGTGCTCAACGACTACGCGCGAGTCAACGACCCGTTCGCGCGCATCGGCAAGGAGTCGGTGACGGTGCAGATCACCAGCGTCGTGCGCGCCAGCGACACGTCTTTCAACGTGCGCTGGACGGAACGCCGCTACGTCAACGGCGCCGCGGCGGGCCTGGAGCGGTGGACGGCCGTGGTGTCCATCGTGCTCCAGCCGCCGCGCACCGAAGAACGCCTGCGCAAGAACCCCCTGGGCATCTACGTCAACGGCCTGTCGTGGAGCCGCGAACTGGATTCTTCCGAAGGAGCCAAGCCATGAATGATCTTTTCCGTAAATCCGCTTTGCCGGTGATCCTGCTTGCCCTCGTGGGCTGCGCCTCGCAGGGCAAGCCACCGCCGACCATCTCGCTCGATGAGCCGGTGCAGGCCCAGCCGCTGCCGGAGCCGCCCGCGCCGGTGGAGGTGGTGGCCGTGCCCGAGGTTCTACCGATGCCGGCGCAGTTGAAGCCGTTGCCCGAAGCTGAGGACGCCAAACCTGCGCCGGAGCCGGCTGACGAGAAGGTGCGCGTCTCGCGCGCCAATGCCGAGGCCCGCGTAGCCCCCACGCGCGAGGGCTACGTCAATGCGATTCAGGTTTGGCCCTTCACGGACGGGGCGCTCTATCAGGTCTATGCGGCCGTGGGCCGCGTGACCGTGGTTTCGCTCCAGCCGGGCGAGGAACTGGTGACGGTGGCCGCTGGCGATACCGTGCGCTGGATCGTGGGCGACACGTCCAGCGGCAGCGGTGCCGATCTGCGCGTGAACGTGCTGGTCAAGCCGATTCGCTCAGGCCTCAAGACCAATCTCGTCATCACCACCAGCCGCAGGACGTACCTGCTGGAGCTGGCTTCGACGGAAAAGACGTGGATGGCGTCGGTGTCCTGGGAGTACCCGCGCGACCGGATGCTGGCGCTACAGCGCCAAGCGCAGGCGGCCAATGCCGCCGCGCCGGTCGATGCCGGGCTGGCGCTAGAGAACCTGCGCTTCCGCTACGCAATCAGCGGCAGCAATCCGCCGTGGAAGCCGTTGCGCGCCTTCGACGACGGGCAGAAGGTCTATATCCAGTTCCCCGCTGGCATCGCGCAAGGCGAGCTGCCGCCGCTGTTCGTGATAGGGCCGGAAGGCGACGGGCAACTGGTGAACTACCGCTTCCGCTCGCCGTACTACATCGTGGATCGCCTCTTTGGCGCGGCAGAGCTGCGCCTGGGCGGCGACAAGGGCGCCATGGTGCGGATCGAGCGCACGGATGGCGTGGCACGGAGGAACTGACCATGATCCAGGACGACACCCCCGACCTCGCCAGGCCGCAAGCGGGCAAGGTCGCGCCCGAGGCGTTGGCGCTGCGCGCCCAGCCGCGCCCGGTCACGCGCCTGAACCGGCGCACGCTGGCCATCCTCGTCGGCGGCCTGTCGGTCGCCGTGCTCGGAGCCACGATCTGGTCGTTGCAACCGCAGCGGCGCAGCGCGGGCGAGCAGCCCGAGCTTTACAACGTCGATCGCGTCTCGAAGTCCGAAGGGCTGGACGGCCTGCCGGCCGACTACTCGAAGCTGCAGCCGAAGGTGCCCGAGTTGGGGCCGCCGCTGCCGGGCGATCTTGGCCCGGCCATCGTGAACTCGCAGCAGCCGGCCGTGGCCGCTTACGCGGCCCCCGGCCACCATCCCAACGATGCCTTGCGCAAGGAGGAAGAAGCCGCTGCGGCTTCGTCGGTGTTCTTCCGTTCGGGCGGCCAAGGCCCCACCGCCGCGGTGGCGCAGGCGACGCCGGGTGCGCCTGGTGGTGCAAGCGCGCTCGCGGCCTTCGACCCGCTCGCAGCCGGGTCGGCCTCGACGGCGGCGCAGCCTGGCGACCCGACCGCCGTGCAGAACCGGCAAGACCAGAAGGAGGCGTTCCTGAAAGCCGGTTCTACGGAAACCCGCAATTCCGGCAATCTGGCGCTGCCGGCGTCGCCCTATCAGGTGATGGCTGGAACCGTGATCGCGGGCGCGCTGGTGACGGGCATCAAGTCGGACTTGCCGGGCGACGTGATCGCCACGGTGACGGAGCCGGTCTATGACACGGCTACAGGCAAGTACCTGCTGATCCCGCAGGGGTCGCGCATCCTCGGGCGCTACAACAGCCAGGTCAGCTACGGGCAGAGCCGCGTGCAGGTGGTGTGGAACCGGATCATCCTGCCCGACACGTCCTCGCTGACGCTCGACAACCTTGTCGGCACCGATCCAGCCGGCTATTCCGGTCTAGAGGATGACGTGGATTGGCATTGGAATCGCATCGTCGCGGGCGCGGTGCTGACGACGCTGCTGGGCGTCGGAGCCGAGCTGGCCGCGCCGGAGAACCGCCAGGACGGCAACCGCATCGTCATCGCCGGGCGCGACAGCGCCCAGGACGGCATCAATCAGGTCGGCCAGGAGATCACCCGGCGCAACATGAACATCCAGCCGACGCTGACCGAGCGGCCGGGCCTGCCGGTGCGGATCATCGTCAACCGGGATCTAGTGCTGCGGCCCTACCAGCCGCTGTTCTTCAATCGGGGAGCTTCGCAATGAGCGCGACCAAGAAGCTGCGGCTCGGGCCGCTGCCCAAGACCGAGAACGTCAAGCTGACCTTTGCCTGCCCGGCCAGCCTGAAAGCCGACCTCGACCGCTACGCCGCGCTGCACGCGCAGGCATATGGCGAAGCAGTCGATGCAGAGAAGTTGATCCCGCACATGCTGGAGGCGTTCATGGCGGGGGATCGGGGATTCAGGAAGGGCACGACGACCCGGAGCGCGCCATCAAAGCCTACATGATGGCATCGCATTCCAACGGCATCCATCGAACGCGCAGCCCTCAGCTGCGCGTTCTTCATTCTGGAGGCCGCCAAGCCTCTTGGGCTATGATGACGCGACAGGCCCGCCGTTCCTCGGCAATCCAGCACGACACAGTGCGATGCGGCTTTCTCTCCCGACGCTCTTATGTGGCTCCTAGCCGACGAAGCCGCGGTTCTGCAAAGCGGCCCCGAAAAGAGCTAACCTACTGCCCCATATACGGTTTCAAGCCCTGCGTGATTTGCGCGAAAGACTTGACACCGGCACTTTTTTGTTGGTGCGCGGCGCGGCGCGGTGTGGTGTGGTCAGCCGTCAACGTACCGGCTGCCGGGCCTTGCAACAGGCACGCTCGCCGGCGACGCGCCCTTCATGCCGCTTTCCGTGCCGGCGCACGGCCGACACAGGCCCGAGCAACCGGCGCCGCGGCAGGGATGCGGCTGCCGCTCCGCCTTACGCGTGTCGCGTCACCATCCAGACGCCGACCAGAATGACGACGGCCCCCATCGTCTGCATCGGCCGCAACACCTGTTCGTGCAGCGCCGTGAACGACAGCACCACGATCATCGACATCGCGACCATCGTCGGATAAGCGACCGCGAGCGTCGTCTTGCGCAACGCCAGCGCGTAAAGCACGAAGCCGATGCCGTACGCGGCAACGGCCGACGCGCGTGCGATCCACGGCAACAGGCTCGACTCGCCGAGCGCGGCGCCCTTCAGCGCCGCGACGCGCAGCAACACGCCGGCAGCGCCGCCGAACACGCCGCTGGCCACCACGATCAGCCCGTTCACAGCACGGCCTCGGCGGCCCGTTCGACTTCGGCACGACGCGGCGCACGCCCCGCGCCTTCCACCGCGTCCGCGCGCTTGCCGAAGATCGCATCGAAGCGCGTCGCACCGTGCAACGCAATCAACACGACGGCCGGAAACACGACCGAGAAATTGCGAGCTTCATCGCGGCAGCCGAACAGCATGAACAGCGGCAGCACCGCAAGGAACGCCGCAAGGAAGTATCGGCGATAGTGCGTGGGCGTATTGCGCCATGCGGCGCGGAAGAACACGGCGAGCGGCACCAGCATCAGCGGGTTTTCGAGGCTCGGCGTAAAAATGCCCTTGCCGATCAGGTTGTAGAACGACAGATACGATGCCGGATTGACCCAGAACTTCAGGTTGCCCCAGAGCTGGAACGCGACGAAGTCGCCCGCGTTGTGCGCATAGCCGCTCATGATGAAGTGACGCGTCACGCCGCAGATCGCGAGCTGCGCGGCAAGCCAGCCCACCCGTCTCGACAGCGGCACGTCGCGGTCGTGCAGGAAGAACAGCGCGAGTGGCACGAGGAAAAACGTCTCCTTGTTCAGCGAGAAGATCGCGATCGTCGCCGTACACGCGATCATGCGTTGCCGCAGCAGGAAATAGCACGCGCCGAGCGCACCGAGAATTTCAAAGAAATCGTAGTAGTACGCGCCCTGCTGGAACGTCAGCGGATAGAGGAAGCTGAATCCCGCCAGAAAGCCGACCGATTGCCCGAAACTCAGTCCGTGCAGGCGCGCGAGCTTGTACACGAGCAACAGCGCGAACAGCGCAGACAGCACGATCGCGATGTAGGTCAGGTGATAGGTGATCGCAACGACCGGCGTCCAGTACTGTTTCGGCAAGTCGGAGAAATAGGCGTTGCGCAGCGAATCGTGACGCGTGATCGAGCGATAGAGCTTCTGTTGCGTATCGGGCTCGATGCGCTCGGCCAGCCATTTCGCCGCTTTCGGAAACGACGAGCGATAAACGAAAGGCTTCGGCGCGCCGCCGTCCATCATGCCGATCAGGCTGAACGTATTGCGCAGATCGTCCGCCTGCGCATCGCGGAATCCCCACTTCAGCAGCACGCTGTTGGTGATGTTGCCCGCGCAGACGAACAGCAGCACGTACACGATCGAGAAGCGGCAAAACGCCAGCACGCGGTTTCGGTTCTTTTCCGTCATGGTGAAGATGCCGCTCACAGGGCGGGCAGAAAGTGAGCGGCCAGCACGGTCGCCACCATGGCGCACAACATGCCGAAGCTGCCGCGATTTTCGAGAAGATGGACGATCGGATCGTCGTGCATCGCGCCGCGAACCGTCGCGATCCAGAGACGGCCGAACAGGTAGATCAGGCCGATCTGGACCAGCCAGAGCAGCTGCGGCATCGCGTAGCGCCCCGCCGTTTCGGGCGCGTTGATGAACAGGCCGAACACGACGACCGCGGCGAGCGAAGAACCGATCCCGAAAGGCCAGAGCACTTCGAGATCGCCGACGCGATAATCGCGCCCGGCGGCCGCACGCTTGTCGCTCTGACGCAAGGACACGAGCTCCGAGCAACGCTTCACGAGCGCCAAGCTCAGAAAGGCGAAGACGGAAAACGCGAGCAGCCAGCGGCTCACGACGATCTCGGCCGCCACCGCGCCGGCGACGATGCGGTACGTGTACAGCAGCGACAGGATCACCACGTCGAGCAACACGATCGATTTCAGACGCCAGCTATATGCCGTCGTCAGCACGAGATAAAGCGCGAACATGCCGGCGAATGCGGGGGACACGGCGAATGCGAGCGCAAATGCGGCCGTCAGCAACAGCGCCGCGCAACCGAGGCCTTCCGTAATCGATAACGCCCCGCTCGCGAACGGACGGTTGCGCTTGCGCGGATGCCGCCGATCGTTGTCGAGATCCCAGAGATCGTTGCCGATGTAGGTCGCCGATGCACCGAGCGACATCGACACGAAGGCGAGCGCGAGCGTCGCGACCTTGTCGATGTCGAAGAATGCAAACGCCGTCAGCAGCGGAACGAACAGCAGCAGGTTCTTCAGCCATTGATGAACGCGCAGCGCGCCGAACCACGTCGCGAGGCTCGCGCGCGCATCCGCGAATTCCCGCTCGACCGGAACGCTGCCGCGCACGTTCGCGGCGACGTCGCGCGACGCGCCGGCGAGCACCGCCCCTTTTGCACCGGCCCAGACGGACAGGTCGGCCTTGCTGTCGCCGGCGTAGACGAAGTCGTCGCCGATCTGCTCGCGAATGCGGTCCAGCTTGGCTGCGCCCTTCAGATTCGTCCCGTCGCAGGTCGCGATCACGCGGTCGAACAGGCCCAGATGCGCGCTGACACGATCGGCGATCGAAGCATGGGCGGCCGTGGCCAATACGATCGTGCGGCCGCCCTGGCGTTCGTGACGCAGATAGTCGACGAGCGGTTGCCGATACGGCAGCGTCTCTGCCCGAAAATCGGCCTGCTCCGCAATGCGGGCCTTGAATGCGGCGCGGCCTTCGGCAAGCCAGAACGGCAAGCGCAGGACGCACGCGGGCTTTTTCCGTACGACCGCGATGACGGATTCCATCAAGGTATCCGACACCGTCAGCGTGCCGTCGAGATCGACGACGAGCGGAAGCGTTTTGGTCTCTCGCATGTGCTTCGACTTATTTTTTAATGAACTTCAACACCGATATTTTCTATTGCTTCGGAAATGCCCCGTTGCATTTCCGTTATCCCCGTGTGTCGCCTGCTGCTGCGCGACACTGCATTCCTCAAATCTTTATATGTATCGGCAAGCGATCGAAGCGGCGCCGATTGCCCAGCATTTCTCTACCGACATTCGGCGCGCAGCATGATGCCTGCGACGCTGCCCGCCCGCGTCTTCATGTGGAATGCCGATTCATTCTTGTCCGATCTGGTCCGAAACGGCCTTTGACGCTGTCTCAATCTTGACGATTCCGGGAACGCGAGCCGACCGCCTTTCGATTGGCCGCGCGGATCGTAACAGAAACGATCGCAATACGCACCTCAATAAGTGGCGCGAATCGTGATTTGATCGCTCGATTTCCGCGATCGAGACAATTAACGCCCCAATGCAGGACGAAAACCTGTTTCATGAAGGTTTTCGAATTGCAACATCTCGCCTGCCGCCTACGTGTCCGCGGCGGATTCGGCATCGCGCGACCGCGCGGCACGCCACGACGTCGATGCCCGCACCGCTCTCGCGCGGCCAGCTCCGTACCGCGCCGCCGCAGCAACGCGCGGTCGAGCAACACGACGCGCGCATGCGTACACTATCCGGCAGGCAACGACACGTAGCGACACGAGCGATGACGACCACGGCGCACGACATCGGCAGGTCCGATCACTGGATGGACGCACGGCGCGATCCCGAAACCGGGATCGAGAGCCTGCGCGCGCATTTCAGCGGCCATGCCTACGATCCGCACGATCACGACGACATGCTGATCGGCTATACCGAGCAGGGCGTCCAACGTTTTCAGTGCCATCGGTCGCTACATACGAGCGTGCCGGGCCGCGCGATCCTGATCGAGCCCGGCGCGTTGCACGACGGGCATGCGCCCGAACCCGGCGGCTTCACGTACGCGATGCTCTATCTGCCGCAATCGTGGGTCGAACGCGCGGCGCGTCGGCTCGAGTTACCGGGCCTGGCCGGCGTCGAAGCGGCGTTCGGGCATACGCTCGTCGACGACCGCGGCCTCGTCGACGCGATCCGGCAGGCGTTCGCCGCCTTGCACGGCAACGAGGGCAAGCTCGCGCGCGACCAGACGCTCGATCGCCTGCTGATGCACCTGCGCGGGCAGTTGCGCGAGCCGTTCGCGCACGAAACCGGCGCGGTGCCGCCCGCGATCGCGCGCGTGCGCGATCTGCTGCATGCGCGAATGGACGCGAACCTCGGTCTCGACGAACTCGCCGAGCTCGCCGGCATCGACCGCTTTCGGCTGACGCGCCTATTTCAGCGCGCGTTCGGCACGTCGCCGCATGCGTACCTCGTGCGCGTGCGGCTGCGCACCGCGCGTCGTCTGCTCGCGGCCGGCCGCACGCCGGCCGAAGCGGCGGCGGATGTCGGCTTCGCCGATCAGAGCCATCTCGGCCGCTGGTTTCGCCGCGCGTACCGGATCACGCCGGCCGCGTATCGGCGCATGTGCACAAACGTTCCAGACTGAGCGCGCGCGCTGCCCGATCATGAGCGGCTCAACAAGGAGCCGTTATGTTCGATACCAAAGTGGCGCTGATCGTGCGCGATGATCTCGCGGCCTGGCAAAAACTCAATGTGGTCGCATTTCTGGCGACGGGCGTCGCCGCAGAAGCGCCCGAAGCGCTCGGCGAGCCTTACGAGGATGCAGCCGGACGCCGCTATGCGCGCATGCTCGGCCAGCCGATACTGGTGTTCGCCGCCGATTTGAACGGATTACAGGCCGCGCACCGGCAGGCGCTGTCGCGCGAATTGACGATCGTGCCCTACGTGCATGCGATGTTTTCGACCGGGCACGACGCGGCCAACCGGGAAGTGTTTCGCGCGGAGGATGCGGAGAATCTCGATCTCGTCGGCCTCGCGCTGCACGGGCCGAAGAAGGCGGTAGACAAGGCGGTGAAAGGGCTCGCGCTGCACGGGTGAGGCGCACGCTCGCGCGTCAGCGATGTGCGAGCACGTTGACGAGCTTGCCGAACGGATCGCGCACATAAAACCGACGCACGCCCCACGGCTCGTCGGCCGGGCCGTATTCGACGGCGATGCCGGCCGCGCGCACGCGCGCAAGCGCTTCATCGAGATCGTCGACCTCGATCGACAGATCGGGCGTCGGCGTGCCCGATCCGCCCTGCGAGGCGACACTGATCTGCACGGTCATCTGTTCGGCATTGCCGTAAGTCGCGATCCAGCCGTGATCCATCAGCACGTCGAGGCCGAACACGTCGTGGTAAAAGCGCTTTGCGTCGTCGATCGATTGCGTATCGATATTGGCGACGATTCGTTTGACTTTCATCGGGTTCCTTCGCGAGTCAGGCAATCTCGCGAAGCTACACCGGAATCGCGCGCGCAGCCAGTGTGTCAACGGCCGGCCGTCTCCATGTCCACGCAGCGCGGCCGTCTGGCCCCCGTGCCACGGTTGCCGGCCAGCCAGACGCCGACGGCGACCACGACGATACCGATGTAGGTCGTCACCTCGATCCGGTCGCCGAACATCCACGCCGCCCACATCAGCGTCACGGGCGGCTCCAGATAAACGAGCGTCGCCACACGCGTCGCCGGCATCCGCTTGAGCAGCGCCCACAGCGACAGGTAAGCGATGAAGGTCGAGAACACCGTCAGCCAGACGACCGAAACCCACACGTTGGGCTGCGTCGGCACGCGCAAGTCGCCGGTGACGATGCCACACGCCGCGAACAGCACGAGGCTCACGCCGCCCTGCAGGAACAGCGGCAGGAACAGTCCATCCTCGTTGCTGCGCGCTGCCGTCAGCGCGCGGCGACGCTGATAGATGGTCGCGATCGACAGCCCGAACGCGGACACGAGCGGCAGCAGGTACATGACGATCCCGACCGACGCGGTCGGCAGCGCATACTGCCCGCCGATCACGATGCCGACGCCGATGAACCCGACGACGAGCCCGGCCCACTGCCGCGCCCCGCTGCGCTCGCTGCCTTCGAACGACGTCATCGCCGCCGTGATGAGCGGCTGCAACGCCGCGACGATCGCGGCGATGCCGGGCGGCAGACCGTGCTGAATCGCGACGTACACGCAGGCCAGATAGAGAAACTGCGACAGGAAGCCGATCACGGCGTGGTAGCGGATTTTTTCGAGCGTCAAGCGCCCGAGCTGCCGATTGAGGACGATCGCGAGGCACAGCGTGACGAGCAGGAACCGCCAAAACAGCAGATTGAACGCGCCGGCCGTCTCTGCGCCGAGCTTCGCACCGATGAAACCCGAACTCCACGACAGAACGAAAACGAGTTGAAGCAGAAGGAGCTGCATGGAGCGACGGCTCTCAGAAAGTGACCGGAGACAGGCGCTGCTCGCCTAGGGAAACGCTGATTTATTCGGCTCGGCGGTCATCGCAGACGTAGCC
>NZ_JBQYLP010000058.1:0-36012 GCF_052683555.1 Burkholderia sp. BC1 | reverse complement strand
GGCCCAACCCGGCCCAACCCGGCCCAATCTGGCCCAATCTGGCCCAATCTGGCCCGGCGAGGCTTGGCCTGGGAGGCTCGGCCCGGCCGAGGCCCGGCCCGGCCCGGCGAGCGGCGGCTCGCGGTTCTGACTCGCGACTCACGGCTCACGGCCCATGCCCCGTGGCCCCTGCACCTCGATTAATTCCCATTGAGAACGAGTGAAAGCGAAACGGCGCGTTTATCCGGGAAATCGCTTCGAATAGAGTGCAATCCATTCGATCACTCACTCTCACAGGAACCCGCCATGAATGCCGATCGCCTGAACGATTTCGCCGCGACGCTGCTGCGTGTCGCACTCGGTGTGCTGTATCTCGCGCATGTTGCGCAAAAGGTATTCGTCTTCACGCTGCCCGGCACCGCGCAGTTTTTTGCGTCGATCGGCCTGCCGGGCTGGCTCGCCTATCTGACGACGCTCGTCGAGCTCGTGGGCGGCCTCGCGCTGCTTGCCGGCGTGCGCGTGCGGCTCGCCGCGCTCGTGCTGCTGCCGTTCATGCTCGGCGCGGTCTCCGCGCATCTGCCGAACGGCTGGAGTTTCGGCGCGCCGCACGGCGGCTGGGAATACCCGGCGTTCTGGGCGGTGACGCTCGTCGTGCAGGCACTGCTCGGTGGCGGCGCGTTCGCGCTCGGCGCATCGGGCGCCGAACCGCGACGCGCGTAAGCGACATAGGCAAGGCGTACCGGCAGCGGATCGGTGCAACCCGTTTCGGCGATACCCGTTTTACCGATATCATCGCTCCCTGTATCCGCAATGAGCGGCGCCGGCCATGCAACCGGCGCCGCGCGGCTTTTTCGGGGGAATTCATGACGGTCATCGTGGTGGCGAATCCGAAGGGCGGCGTCGGCAAGAGCACGCTGTCCACCAACCTTGCCGGTTATTTCGCGGCGCAGGGCGCGTGGGTCGCGCTCGCCGATCTCGACCGGCAGCAGTCCGCGCATGCGTGGCTCGACCTGCGGCCGGCCGGGCTGCCGACGATCGAGGCGTGGAATCTCGATCCCGACGCGCCGTCGAAGCCGCCGCGCGGCCTCGAATACGCGGTGATCGACACGCCGGCCGGCCTGCACGGCACGCGGCTGAACGTCGCGCTGCAACTGGCCGACAAGGTCATCGTGCCGTTGCAGCCGTCGATGTTCGATATTCTCGCGACGCAGCAGTTTCTCGAACGCCTCGCGACCGAGAAGGCCGTCCGCAAGGGCAGCGTCGAGGTCGGCATCGTCGGGATGCGCGTCGACGCGCGCACGCGTTCGTCCGACCAGCTCCACCGTTTCGTCGAGGGGCTCGGGCTGCCGGTGCTCGGCTACCTGCGCGACACGCAGAACTACGTACAGATCGCCGCGCACGGCCTGACGCTCTGGGACGTCGCGAAAAGCCGCGTCGACAAGGATCTCGAGCAGTGGGGGCCGATCGTCGAATGGGCGGAGCGCAGCGCGGGGAAGGGGGCGAAGGTCGCGAAGGCGTCGTGAACGCCGGCCGCGGCCGAAAATAAAAAGGGCTGGATGTCCGCGCGTGGCGGAGATCCAGCCCTTCGTCGTTGCGGCGGACCGCTCAGGTCCAGGTTTGCGTCGGCACGTGATCACGATGGCCCTTGATCTTGTTGCCTTCGTCGATGAACACGAGTTTCGGCTTCCAGCCGGCCTGCAGTTCGGCCTCCTCGACCATCGCGAACGCGGCGATGATCACCAGATCGCCGAGCTGCGCGCGGCGCGCGGCCGAGCCGTTGAGCGAGATCATCCCGCTGCCGCGCTCGCCCTTGATCGCGTACGTCGAGAAACGCTCGCCGTTGTTGATGTTCCAGATGTCGATCCGCTCGTTCTCGACGATGTTCGCCGCTTCGAGCAGGTCTTCGTCGATCGCGCACGAGCCTTCGTAGTGCAGCTCGCAGTGCGTGACCGCCGCGCGATGGATTTTCGATTTGAGCATGTGGCGCTGCATAAAGTCTCCGTGATGCGTGGTGACGGGGCGCTCGGCGGCCGTCAGATTTCCAGGTTGTCGATGAGGCGCGTCGCGCCGAGCTTCGCGGCTGCGAGCACGACGAGCGGCTCGCCGGCGTCGAGTTCGGCGGCGTTCGGTGCGATCAGGTTCGCGCGGCGGCGGATCGAGATATAGTCGGGCGCCCAGCCGCGGCCCGCGAGATGCGTGCGCGCGTCCTGCTCCAGCTTGCCGAGGTCGCGTTCGCCGGCCAGCACGCGCTCGCGCACGCGCTGCAGCGTACGCGCGAGTTCCGGCGCTTCGCTGCGCTCGGCGTCCGACAGATAGCGGTTGCGCGACGACAGTGCCAGGCCGTCGGTGTCGCGCACGGTCTCGGCCGCGACGATGTCGACCGGCAGCGCGAGCTGCTGGCACATGCGCCGCACGATCATCAGCTGCTGATAGTCCTTCTTGCCGAACACGGCCACGCGCGGCTGCACGCAGGCCATCAGCTTGGCGACGACCGTGCAGACGCCCGTGAAGAAGCCCGGCCGGAACTCGCCTTCGAGAATGCCGCCGAGATCGTCCGGCGGCTGCACGCGGTATTCCTGCGGCTCGGGATACATGTCGCGCTCGGTCGGCGCGAACAGCACATAGACGTTTTCCTTCTGCAGCTTCTCGATGTCGTCCTGGAGCGTGCGCGGATACTTGTCGAAATCCTCGTTCGGACCGAACTGCAGGCGGTTGACGAAAATGCTCGCCACGACCGGATCGCCGTGCTGGCGCGCGAGGCGCATCAGCGACAGATGGCCTTCGTGCAGATTGCCCATCGTCGGCACGAACGCCGTGCGGTTCTGGCCGCGCAGCTGGTCGCGCAGTTCCTGGATCGAGCTGATGACTTTCATGATCGGGTAGCGAATTCCTCGCGCGTGCGCGCGTTGCCGCCGCGGCAGGCGGCGTCGGGGTCGGAGTGAAACGCGCCCGCGCGCAGACCACGCGGCGGGCGTCGGCGGATTGTAGTGGATTTGGCCAGCGGACGCACCGAAAAGGGAACGGTCGTGCTATTTCGCCGATCGCGGCCGGCCGCGCGTTACGCGGGCAGGTACGCGAGGCGCACGTAGATCGGCGCGAACGGCTCGGCCTGCGTGATTTCGACGAGCGATTCGCGCGCGAGCTCGAGCATCGCGATGAAGTTGACGACGACGACCGGCACGCCGCGCGACGTGTCGAACAGATCCGCGAATTCCATGAAGCGCGCGTTCTGCAGCCGGCGCAGGATCAGGCTCATGTGTTCGCGAACGGACAGTTCCTCGCGGGAAATCTTGTGATGCTGGACGAGCTTCGCGCGCTTGAGCACGTCGGCCCAGGCGGCGCGCAGGTCGTCCGCGTTCACGTCCGGGAAGCGCGGCGTGATGCTCTGCTCGATGTAGACCTCGGCGCGCAGGAAGTCGCGGCCGAGCTGCGGCAACTGATCGAGGCGCTGCGCGGCGAGCTTCATCTGCTCGTACTCGAGCAGCCGGCGCACGAGCTCGGCGCGCGGGTCTTCCGCTTCCTCGCCGGTATCGGCCTTCTTCACCGGCAGCAGCATGCGCGACTTGATCTCGATCAGCATCGCGGCCATCAGCAGATATTCGGCAGCCAGCTCGAGATTCGACGCGCGGATCTGGTCGACGTAGCCGAGATACTGCGCGGTGACCTGCGCCATCGGGATGTCGAGCACGTTGAAGTTCTGCTTGCGGATCAGGTACAGCAGCAGATCGAGCGGGCCTTCGAACGCTTCGAGGAACACCTCGAGCGCGTCGGGCGGGATGTAGAGATCCTGCGGCAGCTTGAACAACGGCTCGCCGTACAGGCGAGCGAACGCCGCGACGCCGTCGACCGTGTCGGGCGTCGAATCGGCACCCGCGGGCGCGGCGACCGCGTCGTCCTCGCGGGCGGCGCTGGCCTCGTCGGCGGTGCTCACGTCGTCAGAAGTTCTGGTAGTAGACGTACGGCGTTTGCTTCACGCGCGACTGCTGCTGCTCGGCGCGCTCGTCGAGGTCGATCGGCTGCTTGTCCCACAGCAGCGCGCGGCCCTTGCGCTGCTCTTCTTCGAGCGTCGGCTTCTGCTGCTTGAGCTGGTTCAGGAATTGCGTGACGTCGGACTGGTACGGCATGGCTTGGCTTTCCGTTGGCATGGCGCACGACGCGCCGGGTTCTGCGATGGCGGGATTTTACCGCATCGCGGGGAACAGCCGGCGTCAATCGCGCGTCGAATCGGCGGGCCGGCCGCGGCGTGCGGGGCGGCCCGCGGCGCGCACCGGTCGTTGCGCCCAAGCATCAAAGCGGCGTCCGCGCGGGCGCGGCCGCTACCCTGTGGTCAAATACAGGGTTTTCCATGAAATCGTGACAACCGAGGGCGAGGTCATATTTGGCGGGGCACGCGAACCAGCAACGACATCCGGCGCATGACGCGGCCCGCCGCGCCTCGCGCGATCCGGCACCGCGCCGCGCCGGCGCAACCGCACGCGCCGCGCTCGCAGGCTGCCTCGTCGCCTGTTTCGCGCTGCCGGCGCAGGCCAGGTACCAGGTCGACATCGACGCGCCGCGCGCGATCCGCAAGCTGCTGAGCGCGCATCTCGACATCGCGCGCTTCGCCAAGCGCGACGACATCACCGACGACCAGTTCGACTTCCTCGTCACCGCGACGCCGCAGCAGGTGCGCGACCTGACCGCGACCGCCGGCTATTTCTCGCCGGTCGTGCGCACCGACGTGCGCATGCGCGACGGCAAGCGCGACGTGCGCGTCGCCGTCGATCCGGGGCCGCAGACCTTCGTGTCGTCGGTCGACCTGACGTTCAAGGGGCCCGTCGACACCGAGGATCCGAAGCAGGAAGCCGCCACGCGTTTCGCGTTCTCGCTGAAGACGGGCGACCCGTTTACGCAGTCCGACTGGGACGGCGCGAAGAACGCGGCGCTGCGGCAACTGCAGTCGCGCCGCTACCTCGGCGCGAAGATCGTCTCGTCCGAAGCACGGATCGACCCGCGCACGCAGCGCGCGGCGCTCGCGGTCACGTTCGACAGCGGCCCGACGTTTACGATCGGCAAGGTCGACGTCGACGGCGTGCGCCGCTATCCGGAGCGGATCGTCACGAACGTGAATCCGCTGTCCGAAGGCGAGATCTACGACGTGCAGCGCATCAACGAACTGCAGCGGCAGCTGCAGAACACGCCGTACTACGCGAGCGTCGCGATCGACGTCGGCGACGACGTCAGCAAGCCCGAACGCACGCCCGTACATGTGAAGGTCAGCGAGTTTCCGTACAACAGCATACGCGGCGGCGTCGGCTACGCGACCGATACGGGCCCGCACGTGCAGGGCTCGTACACGTACCTCAATACGTTCGGCGCCGCATGGCCGCTCACCGTGTCGGGCCGGCTCGACCAGATCCAGCAGTACGGGCAGATCCAGCTGTCGATGCCGCCCGGCGAACGCGGCTGGACCAACAGCGTGCTCGCGTCGTACACGAACACCAACGTGTCGGACACGCGCATCTACAGTGCGCGCGTCGGCGCGCAGCGTACGCGCACCGGGCAGTTCATCGACTATGCGTACTCGCTGATGTTCTATCAGGACCGGCTCGACCAGAACAGCGCGGGCCCGACCACGAGCCGCGCGCTCGTGCCGCAGTGGGCATGGACGCGCCGCAACGTCGACGATCCGCTGTTTCCGCGCTCCGGCAACCTGATCCATGCGGAGGCCGGCTTCGCGATCAAGGGCGTGCTGACCGACCAGACCTTCATCCGCGGCTATGCGCGCGGCCAGCAGTACGTGCCGATCGGCAAGCGCGACCTGTTCGTGTTCCGCGCCGAGCTCGGCGGCGTGTTCACGAGCGGCAGCTCGTCCCAGGTGCCGGCGTCGCTGCTGTTCCGCGCGGGCGGCTCGAACTCGGTGCGCGGTTACGGCTACCAGAGCATCGGCAACAGCGTCGACGGCTCGGTGCTGCCGACCAAGTACCTGATGACGGGCACCGCCGAATACCAGCACTGGTTCAACCGCGACTGGGGCGCTGCGACGTTCTTCGACATCGGCACCGCGACCGATGCGTGGGGCGAGAAGGTGTTCTATCCGGGCGTCGGCATCGGCGCGCGCTGGCGCAGCCCGGTCGGCCCGATCAACGTCGACGTCGCGTACGGGCTGCGCAACCGCAGCGTGCGTCCGTACCTGACGCTCGGCATCGCATTCTGAACGAACCGCTACACCGACGACGATCCGCATGACGAAGGACCCGCACGACACGCCGCCGCCCCACGATCCGGATTCGCCCGACGGCGCGCCGGCCGAACCGCCGCGCCCGCGGCGGCGCGGCCGTGCGCTGCGGGTCGCCGGCTGGACGCTCGTGGCGCTCGTGCTGCTCGTCGTGCTCGCACTCGCGCTCGTGTTCGCGGCAGCGACGACCGAGCGCGGCACGCGGCTCGCGTGGCAGGCGGCCGTGCGCGTGCTCGGCGGCCGGCTCGCCGGCACGCTCGAGGGCGGCGCGCTCGCGACCGGCGTGCGGCTGCGCGACGTCGCGTGGACGAGCCCCGGCGGCGCGGGCACCGAAGTGCGCGTCGACCGCCTCGACGGCCGCTGGGCGCTGACGCGCGCGCCGCTGCGGCTGTCGATCGCCTACCTGCGCGCGGGGACGATCGACGTGCGGATCGCGCCGGGCCCGTCGACGCCGAGCGCGGCGCCGCAGGATCTGCGGCTGCCGCTGCAGCTGCGGATCGGCGATCTGCGGATCGATCATCTGGCGATCCACGAAGGCGCCTCGACGACGCAGCTCGATCGCATCGCGCTGAACGGCCGCAGCGACGGCCGCCATCACGAACTCGCGCTCGACAGCGTCGATACGCCGTACGGCTCGCTGACCGCGCGCGCGAAGCTCGACGGCATGAAGCCGTTCGCGCTGACGGGCGACGCGACCTATGCGGGCAAGTTCGCCGACGAGCCGGTCGATGCGCGCGCGCGCGTGTCGGGCTCGCTCGAGGCGCTGGTCGCCGACGTCGACGCGAGCGGGATGAAGCTCAACGGACGCGCGCACGTCGAGGCCGCGCCGTTCGGCACGGTGCCGCTCACGCGCGCGTCGCTCGCGTTCGATCACGTGAACCCGAAGGCGATCTCGCCGAGCGCGCCGGCCGCCGATCTCGCGGTGCGCGCCGCGCTCGAGCCGGTGACGGCGCCGGCCGGCGCCGCGCAGCCGCACGGCTTTGCCGTCACGGGGCCGGTGTCGATCGTCAACGCGAAGCCCGGCACGCTCGGCGATCATCTGCTGCCGGTCGTCGACGCACACGCGACCGTGCATCTCGATGCGCACGCGCAGCGCATCGACGGACTCGCGCTGAAGCTGATCCGCGACGGGCGCGTGACGGGCGGCGGCACGCTGAGCGGCGGCAAGGGCCGGTTCGATCTGAAGGTCGCGAACCTCGATCTGAACGCGTTCGTCGCCGCACTGCGGCCGATGCGGCTCGGTGGCCCGCTCGGCGTGACGCTTGCCGGCGACGCGACGACGGTCGATTTCGACCTGACCGACCCGAAGCTCGCGCTCGGCGCGCGCGCGAAGGTCGCGCTGACCGCGCAGCAGACGGTGATCAGCGAGGCGCGCGTGACGGCCGGCAAGGGGCGGATCGACCTCACGGGCGTGTTCCGTCACGACGCGCATTCGAGCTACGACGCGAAGGCCACGCTGACCGCGTTCGATCCGCTGCTACTCGCGGCCGCGAGCGCACCGAAGGCGGGTGCCGGCAAGGCGCCCGCGAAGGGCAAGGCGCCGACCGGCCGCGGCGACACGCGCGTGAACGGCACGCTGACCGCATCGGGCGCGTTTGCGCCGCAACTGTCGACGAAGGCGACGTTCAAGCTCGGCGACAGCGTCTACGACGGCGTGCCGCTGACCGGCGCGGGCGTCGTGCAGCTCGCGGGCACGCGCATCCTGCCGAGCAATGCGAATCTGTCGATCGCCGGCAACCGCGTCGATCTGCACGGCAGCTTCGGCGCGCCGGGCGACCGGCTCAATTTCGTCGTCGATGCGCCGCAGCTCGACCGGCTCGGCTTCGGCGTGCAGGGGCTCGTGCAGGCACAGGGCGATCTGACGGGCAGCTTCGCGCACCCGAACGTGACGGCCACGTACAAGGCCGAGCACGTGGTCGTCGGGTCGAACCGGATCGGCGTCGCGCAGGGCCGCGCCGACATCCGCGACGGCGCTCACGGCGCGCTCGTGTTCACCGCGGACGCGAGCGATATCGCGCTCGGCTCGCTGCAGCTGAAGTCGTTGCGCGCGAACCTCGACGGCACGCGCGCGAAGCATACGTTCGACGCATCGGCGCTCGGCGCCGCCGGCGGCCGCGTGATCGACATGACGCTCGCGGCGAACGGCGGCGTGACCGAGGGCCGCGACGGCATGCGCTGGGACGGCACGGTCACGCGTCTCGCGAACCGCGGCACGCCGGCCGTCGCGCTGCAGACGCCGCTGACCGTGTCGGCCGGCACGGGCCGCGTGACGCTCGGTGCGGCGCGCCTCACGCTCGAAGGCGCGGCGATCGACCTGAAGTCGTTCGTCTTCGACCACGGCCAGATCCGTTCGGCCGGTGCGGTGAGCGGCGCATCGGTCGCGCGGTTCCTCGAAGTGCGCCAGGAACTGACGGGCGAGCGTCCGCCGGTGCGGACCGACGTCGTGCTCGATGCCGACTGGGATTTCTCGCTCGGCGCGACCGCGACCGGCTATCTGCAGATGAAGCGCCGCGGCGGCGACGTGACGATCGAGACCGGCCGCGGGATCGCGTCGCTCGGGCTGACCGATCTGTCGGCGCGCGCCGCGTTCGGCCCCGGCAACCGTGTGAACGTGACCGCGGCCGCGAAGGCGAACCGGATCGGCACGCTCGACGCGAACGTCGCGGTGCCGCTTGCGCCGCGCGACGGCGTGCTCGCGGTCGCCGACGACGGGCCGCTGTCGGGCCGCATCGACGCCGACATACCGTCGCTGAAGGCGACCGGCAACCTGTTCGGGCCGAGCTACCTGCTCGGCGGGCGCGCCGCGCTGAAGCTGACGGTCGCCGGCACGCCGGCGAAGCCCAACGTGTCGGGGATGCTGACCGGCGACGATCTGTCGGCGACGCTCGTCGATCAGGGCGTGCAGTTGAAGGACGGCGTCGTGCGCGTGCGGCTCGCGGAAAACCTCGTCGAATTCCAGCAGGTCGAGTTCCACGGCGGCGACGGCACGCTGCGCGCGCTTGGCCGCGTGCGTCTGGACGGCGAAGCGCCCGATCTGACCGCGAGCATCGTCGCGGACAAGCTCGAACTGTTCGCGGCGCCGGACCGCAAGCTGTCGCTGTCCGGCAAGGCGACGGTCGCCAACGACGGGCCGCGCGGCGCGCTGTCGATCGACGGAAAGTTCGTCGTCGATCGCGCGCTGTTCGATCTGCCGGAAGAATCGGCACCGCATCTGTCGGACGACGTCGTGATCGTGCGGCCGGACGGCACCGTGCGCGGCGAAACGCAGACCGGCACCGCGGCCGCGAAGCCGCAAAAGGCCGCGGACAAGCCCGCGCCGTCGCTCGCGCCGCGCGCGAACATCGACATCGGCCTCGGCGACAACTTCCGCTTCAAGGGGCACGGCGCCGATCTCGGCCTGCGCGGCACGATCACCGTGATGAGCGCACCGGGCGTGCCGCTGCGCGCGATCGGCAACGTGCGCGTGACGGAAGGGTCGACCTACACGTCGTTCGGCCGCAAGCTCGCGATCGAGAACGGCTTCTTCACGTTCAACGGCCCGGTGTCGAATCCGGGCGTCAACATCCTCGCGATGCGGCGCAATCAGGAGGTCGAAGCGGGCGTGCAGGTGACGGGCACGATCCAGTCGCCGACGGTCAAGCTCGTGTCGGAGCCGAACGTGACCGACAACGAAAAGCTGTCGTGGCTGCTGTTCGGCCACGGCACCGATCAGGGCAACAACATCGGCCAGCAGAACACGATGACGGCTGCGCTCGCGCTGCTCGGCAGCGCGACCGGCAAGCGCGTCGCGCAGACCTTCGGGCTCGACGAATTCTCGATCGGCCGCAGCGACGTCGGGTTGACCGACCCGCAGGTCGTGCAGATCTCGAAGGCGATCAACGAGCGCTTCGTGCTCGGCTACGAGCAGGGGCTGCAGTCGGCGAGCAACGCGTTCAAGGCGACGATCAACCTGACGCGTTTCTGGTCGGTGTCCGCGTACGGCGGCACGTTCCAGGGCGTCGATCTCAACTACACGCGGCGCTTCGATCGCTGGTTCGGGCGGCGCTGAGAACACGCTCGCCGGCCCGCGCTGCCGACCGACGAAAAAAAGCCCCGCACGGGCGGTGCGGGGCGGTTCGGGCGGGCGAGGCGCGCTGCTTACTTCACGCGCATGCCGGGCTTCGCGCCGCTGTGCGGCTCGAGGATATAGAGCCCCGGTTCGGCCTTCTCGTCGGTCGCCGAGGCCGCGAGCACCATCCCTTCGGACAGCCCGAACTTCATCTTGCGCGGCGCGAGGTTCGCGACCATGACCGTCAGCTTGCCGACGAGCTGCTCGGGCTGATACGCGGACTTGATCCCCGAGAACACGTTGCGCGTCTTCTCCTCGCCGACGTCGAGCGTCAGCTGCAGCAGCTTGTCCGACCCTTCGACGGCCTGGCACGCGACGATCTTCGCGATGCGCAGATCGATCTTCGCGAAATCGTCGATCGAGATCGTTGCGTCGTCGGCACCGTTCGCGGCGACCGGTTTCCCGGCGACCGATTTCCCGGCGACCGATTTCCCGGCGACCGGTTTCGCGTCGGCCTTCGCGGCTTTCGCACCCTTCGCGGCCGCGGCGCCCGCACCGCCGGCGGCCGTTGCGTCGGCCTGCAGCGAATCGCGGTTGGCGGCGAGCAGCGCTTCGATCTGCTTCGCGTCGACGCGCGTCATCAGGTGCTGGTAGGCCTTGATCGGCTGCGCGGACGACAGCGGCTTCGCGGCATCGGCCCACGCGAGCGGCGCGATGCCGAAGAACGCCTCGACCGCTTCGGCCACGCGCGGCAGCACGGGCTTGAGCGCGAGCGACAGCAGACGGAACGCCTCGAGGCTCACGCTGCAGGTTTCGTGCAGCGCGACCGCGTTGGCCGGATCCTTCGCGAGCTCCCACGGCTTGGCGCCGTCGACGTAGGCGTTGACTTCGTCGGCGAGTTCCATCGTGTGGCGCAGCGCGCGGCCGTACTCGCGCGCCTCGTAGTGCGCGGCGATCTGCGGAATCGCTTCGCGCAGCTTCGCGACGAGCGGATGGTTCATCGCGCTGTCCTGCACGCGGCCGTCGAAGCGCTTGATCAGGAAGCCCGCCGCGCGGCTCGCGATGTTCACGTACTTGCCGACGAGGTCGCTATTCACGCGCGCCTGGAAGTCGTCGAGGTTCAGATCGATGTCTTCCATCGTCGCGTTCAGCTTCGCGGCGAAGTAGTAGCGCAGCCATTCGGGGTTCAGGCCCGTGTCGATATAGCTCTGCGCGGTGATGAACGTGCCGCGCGACTTCGACATCTTCGCGCCGTCGACCGTCAGGAAGCCGTGCGCGAACACGTTGGTCGGCGTGCGGTGGCCCGAGAACTGCAGCATCGCCGGCCAGAACAGCGTGTGGAAATACAGGATGTCCTTGCCGATGAAGTGGTACTGCTCGGCGCTCGAACCGGCGCGGATCCACGCATCGAAGTCGATGCCGTTGCGATCGCACAGATTCTTGAAGCTCGCGTAGTAGCCGACCGGCGCATCGAGCCACACGTAGAAGTACTTGCCCGGCGCGCCGGGGATTTCGAAGCCGAAATACGGTGCGTCGCGCGAGATGTCCCAGTCGGCGAGCTTGGCTTCGCCGGCGTCGCCGAGCCATTCGCGCATCTTGTTGGTCGCTTCCGGCTGCGCGAGGCCGCTCACCCATTCGCGCAGGAACGTCTCGCAGCGCGGGTCGGACAGGCGGAAGAAGTAGTGCTTCGACGTCTTGCGCACGGGCGTCGCGCCCGACACGACCGAATACGGGTTCAGCAGCTCGGTCGGCAGGTAGGTCGAGCCGCACACTTCGCAGCTGTCGCCGTACTGGTCCTTCGCGTGGCACTTCGGGCACTCGCCCTTGATGAAACGGTCCGGCAGGAACATCTCCTTGACCGGGTCGTACGCCTGCTCGATCTCGCGCTCGGCGATCAGCCCGTTGTCCTTCAGCGCGAGGTAGATCTTCTCGCTCAACTGGCGGTTTTCTTCCGAATCGGTCGAGTAGAAATTGTCGAACGACACGCCGAAGCTGTCGAAGTCGCGCTTGTGCTCGGCCCACACGCGTTCGATCAGCTGCTTCGGCGTCAGGCCTTCCTTCTCGGCGCGCAGCATGACCGGCGTGCCGTGCGTGTCGTCGGCGCCGATGTAGTAGACCTCGTGCCCGTGCATTCGCAGCGTCCGCACCCAGATGTCGGTCTGGATGTACTCGACCAGGTGGCCGATATGGATCTGGCCGTTGGCGTAGGGCAGGGCGGACGTGACGAGGATCTGGCGGCGGCCTTGCGGCGCCGCGGCCTGCACGGAAGTGAGGTCGGATGCGGACATAGGGTCTGTAGAGGAACAGCGGAAAACGACGGAAACTGCGATTCTAGCAGGGGCGCGGACCGGGCAGGCGCGGCGCCGGCGCGGGCGCGCGGCGGTTCGGCAGCCGGGGCGGCGGCGCGGCGCGATGCTGCGTTGCAGCAGAGGAGCGGCGGGCAAAAAAAACCGGGGCGAATTCGGCCCCGGAGCAACAACGACAAGAGGAGAATGGTGACGCGCCGGTAACACCAGCCGCGTACCGTAAAGAAAGACCACGGACCGCGACAGAAGTTCGAAATTTTTTTCGATTTGTTACCGACCGCCCCCAATCCCTTGTCCGGCGGGGCTGCGCGCGCATCCTGCGGCGCTGCCCCGCGCGTCGTGCGCGATTTACTGGTGCTGCGGCGCGCGCAGATAGATCTCGACGCGGCGGTTCTGTGCGCGGCCGGCTTCGGTCGAGTTGTCCGCCACCGGGTTCGACGGGCCCATGCCCTGCGCCGACAGGCGGTTGCCCGCGACGCCGCGCTGCACCAGCGCGTTGACGACGCTTTGCGCGCGGTTCTGCGACAGCGTCTGGTTCAGCTGCGCGGAGCCCGTGCTGTCGGTGTAGCCGATCACCGACGCCGTCACTTGCGGGTTCTGGTTCAGCGTCGTTGCCAGGTCGTTCAGCAGCGGCGTGAAGGCCGGCGTGATCGCGTACTGGTTCGTCGCGAACGTGACCGAGCTCGGCACGTTCAGCTTGAGCGAGCCGTCCGGCTGCTCGGTGACCTGCGTGCCCGTCTGCGCGGCCGACGGCGCGAGCTTGTTCTTGATCGCTTGCCAGTTGTAACCCGTCACGCCGCCGACCAGCGCACCGACGCCCGCGCCGATCGCCGCACCCTTGCCGCCCCCGGCAAGCGCCCCGATGCCCGCGCCCAGCGCTGCACCCGTGCCCGTGCCGACGGCCGTGTTGGTGCCTTGCTGCGATGCGCAGCCCGCCAGCAGGGCGCCGGCGAGTGCGAAGACGGACAGGCGAGTCGCGATTTTCATGTTCATCTTGGATTCCTCTCTTGGTTGAACGAGTCGACAACGACATCAACAGCTACGGCTCCCTACGCGGGCCGTCCGGAAAAAGGAGGGCCGGCCCGTGCTCGCGGCAGCCGCCGAGGCGGCCGCATGCCCAGTCCGTCAGCGTGGCTGTTCGGACAGGGCGGCGCGTCAGCCTCTACAATATAGGCGGTAGGCGGCCGATTTGGCCCCATAGCATGCCGCACGCGAAGATTGCGCCGCCGCGCGCGTTCGCGCAATGGCGTGCAACAGATTCTTTCACTTTTCTCGATTTTCGCCGCGTTATTTGATATTTCTTGACGTTTGAGTGCGGAAAAAACGTTTTCACGGAGTTTTGATGAGCATTGACCGGGCACAAGTCGACGCCGCGCTGGCGGCTGTCGTCGACCCCAATACCGACCGTCCGTATGCGGCGAACAAGGGCGTGCGCAACGTCGCGATCGACGGCGACGCCGTGACGGTCGACGTGGTGCTCGGCTACCCGGCGCGCAGCCAGTACGACGACGTGCGCGCGCGCATCGCGGCCGCGCTGACGGCCGTGCCGGGCGTGCGCGACGCACGCGTGGCGGTGTCGCAGGAGATCGTCGCGCACACCGTGCAGCGCGGCGTGAAGCTGCTGCCGAACGTGAAGAACATCGTCGCGGTCGCGTCGGGCAAGGGCGGCGTCGGCAAGAGCACGACGGCCGTGAACCTGGCCCTCGCGCTCGCGGCCGAAGGCGCGTCGGTCGGCATCCTCGATGCCGATATCTACGGCCCGTCGCTGCCGACGATGCTCGGCATCCACGGCCAGCGCCCCGAATCGCCCGACAACCAGTCGATGAACCCGCTCGTCGGCCACGGGCTGCAGGCGAACTCGATCGGCTTCCTGATCGAGGAAGACAACCCGATGGTGTGGCGCGGCCCGATGGCGACGTCCGCGCTCGAGCAGCTGCTGCGGCAGACGAACTGGCGCGAGCTCGACTACCTGATCGTCGACATGCCGCCCGGCACGGGCGACATCCAGCTCACGCTCGCGCAGCGCGTGCCGGTGACGGGCGCCGTGATCGTCACGACGCCGCAGGACATCGCGCTGCTCGACGCGAAGAAGGGGCTGAAGATGTTCGAGAAGGTCGGGATTCCGATCCTCGGGATCGTCGAGAACATGAGCATCCACATCTGCTCGAACTGCGGCCACGAGGAGCACATCTTCGGCGCCGGCGGCGCCGAGCGCATGGCGAAGGACTACGGCGTGACCGTGCTCGGCAGCCTGCCGCTCGACATCGCGATCCGCGAGCGCGCGGACAGCGGCACGCCGACCGTGGCGGCCGAGCCCGACGGCGCGCTCGCGCGGCGCTATCGCGACATCGCACGCGGCGTCGCGCTCGCGATTGCCGAGCGCGCGCGCGACATGACGTCGAAGTTCCCGTCAATCGTTGTTCAAAATACGTAAAACCCTTGCGGGACGGGCCCTTCCGCTGTTTACGGCGCCGGAAGGCGCGGTATCATGGCGACTTTCCCCCGGGTCCCTTTACCCGCCCGGCACGGCTGCCGCATCGAACGGCCGCCGGCCGGCATGAGGATCGAATGAACGAACGACATCTCGGCGCGTACGCGGGCCGCGCGCGGCGCGCGCTGCTGGCGGCCGCCGTGCTGGGCCTGCTGGCCGGCTGCACCTCCTTTTCCTCGTCGCACGAAAAACGCGCGGACGCGCAACTGCAGCCGACGGTCGGTTCGCAAACGCGCGGCACGGTGACGTTCGTCGAGCGCCCGGACGGCGTCCAGGTGACCTACAACCTCGTCGGCCTGCCGCCGAACAGCGATCATGCGCTGCAGGTGCACGAGCGCGGCGACTGCAACGCGGGCGACGGCTCGAGCGCGGGCCAGGTGTTCGCGCCTGCCGCCGATCGGCTGCGCGCGGGCGCGCGCGTCGCCGGCGATCTCGGCAACATCCACGCCGATGCGAACGGCGTCGCGGCCGGTTTCATCGTCGCGCCCGATCTGGCCCTCGACGGCGTGCGCTCGGCGCTGAACCGCTCGGCGCTGGTCCATCGCGACGCGAGCGACCCCGCGTTTCCGCAGCACGGCGCGGGGCCCGCGCTCGCCTGTGGCGTGATCCGGTGACGGCCGCCGCGTGCGCGCGCCGATGATCGCGTAAAATGTGCGCCTTCTGCGGCCGCCGCGTCGAACCGGCGGCCTTCGTTTTCGTTTACCGTCACGCAGCGTTTCCTGGCGCCCCGATATGAGCATCAAGTCCGACAAATGGATTCGGCGCATGGCCGAAGAGCACAAGATGATCGAGCCGTTCGTGCCCGATCAGGTCCGCGCGTCCGAGGACGGTCGCCGGATCGTCAGCTACGGCACGTCGAGCTACGGCTACGACATCCGCTGCGCGGACGAATTCAAGATCTTCACGAACATCAACTCGACGATCGTCGATCCGAAGAACTTCGACGAGGGCTCGTTTGTCGATTTCAAGGGCGACGTGTGCATCATCCCGCCGAACTCGTTCGCGCTGGCCCGCACCGTCGAATATTTCCGCATCCCGCGCACCGTGCTGACGGTCTGCCTCGGCAAGTCGACGTACGCGCGCTGCGGGATCATCGTCAACGTGACGCCGTTCGAACCCGAATGGGAAGGCTACGTCACGCTGGAGTTCTCGAATACCACGCCGTTGCCCGCGAAGATCTACGCGAACGAAGGCGTCGCGCAGGTGCTCTTCTTCGAGAGCGACGAGGTGTGCGACGTGTCGTATGCCGATCGCGGCGGCAAGTATCAGGGGCAGCGCGGTGTCACGCTGCCGAAAACCTGATCTGCTTGCATAACGTCTCACCAGTTTCCGGGTGACCGCTGCGCGTGACGCGCCGCGGTCGTTCTTTTTGGAGAATCGCCCATGAAGTTTCGTTTCCCCGTCGTGATCATCGACGAAGATTTCCGCTCCGAGAACATCTCGGGCTCCGGCATCCGGGCGCTGGCCGAAGCGATCGAGAAGGAGGGCGTGGAAGTCCTCGGCCTCACGAGCTACGGCGATCTGACGTCGTTCGCGCAGCAGTCGAGCCGCGCCTCGTGCTTCATTCTGTCGATCGACGACGACGAACTCATGCTCGGCGAAATCGGCCCGGACGGCGAGCTGCCCGAGCTCGCGACCGCGATCATCGAGCTGCGCGCGTTCGTCACCGAAGTGCGCCGCCGCAATGCGGACATCCCGATCTTCCTGTACGGCGAGACGCGCACCTCGCGCCATCTGCCGAACGACATCCTGCGCGAGCTGCACGGCTTCATCCACATGTTCGAGGACACGCCGGAGTTCGTCGCGCGCCACATCATCCGCGAGGCGAAGGTCTATCTCGACTCGCTCGCGCCGCCGTTCTTCAAGGAACTCGTCAAGTACGCGGACGAAGGCTCGTATTCGTGGCACTGCCCCGGCCACTCGGGCGGCGTCGCGTTCCTGAAGAACCCGCTCGGCCAGATGTTCCACCAGTTCTTCGGCGAGAACATGCTGCGCGCGGACGTCTGCAACGCGGTCGACGAACTCGGCCAGCTGCTCGACCATACGGGCCCGGTCGCGGCGTCGGAGCGCAACGCGGCGCGCATCTTCAGCGCCGATCATCTGTTCTTCGTGACCAACGGCACGTCGACGTCGAACAAGATCGTCTGGCACGCGACCGTCGCGCCGGGCGACATCGTGCTCGTCGATCGCAACTGCCACAAGTCGATCCTGCACGCGATCACGATGACGGGCGCGATCCCCGTGTTCCTCACGCCGACGCGCAACCACTTCGGCATCATCGGCCCGATTCCGCGCGACGAGTTCAAGCCCGAGAACATCCGCAAGAAGATCGAGGCGAACCCGTTCGCGCGCGAAGCGCTGCGTCAGAACCCCGACCTGAAGCCGCGCATCCTGACGATCACGCAGAGCACCTACGACGGCGTCGTCTACAACGTCGAGATGATCAAGGACCTGCTCGGCGATCTGCTCGACACGCTGCACTTCGACGAGGCATGGCTGCCGCACGCGGCGTTCCATCCGTTCTATCGCGACATGCACGCGATCGGCGACGGCCGTCCGCGCACGGGCGCGCTCGTGTTCGCGACGCACTCGACGCACAAGCTGCTCGCCGGCATCTCGCAGGCGTCGCAGATCGTCGTGCAGGATTCGGAGAACCGCACGTTCGACAAGCATCGCTTCAACGAGGCGTATCTGATGCATACGTCGACGAGCCCGCAGTACGCGATCATCGCGTCGTGCGACGTCGCGGCCGCGATGATGGAGCCGCCGGGCGGCACGGCGCTCGTCGAGGAATCGATCGCCGAGGCGATCGACTTCCGCCGCGCGATGCGCAAGGTCGACGCCGAATACGGCGACGACTGGTTCTTCAGCGTGTGGGGCCCGGAGGATCTGTCCGAAGAAGGGATCGGCTCGCGCGAAGCCTGGATGCTGAAGCCGAACGACCGCTGGCACGGCTTCGGTCCGCTCGCCGAAGGCTTCAACATGCTCGACCCGATCAAGGCGACGATCATCACGCCGGGGCTCGACGTCGACGGCGAGTTCGGCGAGACCGGCATTCCGGCCGCGATCGTCACGAAGTACCTGGCCGAGCACGGCATCATCGTCGAGAAGACGGGCCTGTACTCGTTCTTCATCATGTTCACGATCGGCATCACGAAGGGCCGCTGGAACTCGATGGTGACCGAGCTGCAGCAGTTCAAGGACGACTACGACAACAACCAGCCGCTCTGGCGCGTGCTGCCCGAATTCGTCGCGCAGCATCCGCGCTACGAGCGCGTCGGGCTGCGCGACCTCTGCACGCAGATCCACGACGTCTACCGCGCGAACGACATCGCGCGCCTGACGACCGAGATGTATCTGTCGGACATGGAGCCCGCGATGAAGCCGTCGGACGCGTTCGCGAAGCTTGCGCACCGCAAGATCGACCGCGTGCCGCTCGACGAGCTCGAAGGCCGCGTGACGAGCATCCTGCTGACGCCGTACCCGCCGGGCATTCCGCTGCTGATCCCGGGCGAGCGCTTCAACAAGACGATCGTGAACTACCTGCGGTTCGCGCGCGACTTCAACGAGCGCTTCCCGGGCTTCCATACCGACATCCACGGTCTCGTCGCGGAAGAGGTGAACGGCCGCGTCGAGTACTTCGTCGACTGCGTGCGCGACTGATGGCGGCGCAGGGACGAATCCGGGCGGTGCGCGCGGCGGCCGCCGCGCTCGCCGTCTGGGCGGTCTGCTCGGCGGCGCCGGGCCTCGCGCATGCCGAAGTCGCGGCGGCCGATCCGATCGACGTCGCGATGCGGCAGTGCCTCGCGCGGCGCGACCGTTCGTCGACGGCCGGCCAGATCCAGTGCATGAACGAAGCGCAGCAGCAGTGGCAGGCCGCGATGGATGCCGCCTACGCGCGCCTGCTGAAGGACGCGCCGGCCGACGCAAAGCGCGGCTGGCAGGAGAGCCAGCGGCGCTGGCTCACGTGGCGCAAGGACGAAGCGCAACTGCTGAAGGCCGTCTACGACACGACGAGCGGCACGATGTACACGATGGCGAGCGCCGACATGCAGCTGCAGCCCGTGCGCAGCCGCGCGCTCGCGCTGCGTGCCGCGGCCGAGCGCTATGCGCCGCCTGCCGCGATACCGGCGGCGGTCGGAAGCGGCGCGCAGGCCGCTGCGGCGCCGGCGAACGGCAAGCCGGCGAACGTCACGCGCGATGCGCCGGTCGGCCGCGTGCGGCCGTGCGACCAGGACGCCGCGTGCGAGCATGCGGTGTTCGATCTGAACCGCTATTACCAGAAGCTGCGCCGCAAGATGCCCGCGCATTCGGCCGCGACGCTCGTGCGCGCGCAGCGCGCGTGGTTCGCGTTTCGCGATGCGACCGCGCCGCTCGTCGGCGAGGACGGACGCGTCGATCTGATCGGCGCGCGCATCGCGACGATGAAGCGGCTGTCCGAGACGGCCGGCAACCGCTGACGGTTGCGGCGTTCTCCAGCGCGACGCGAAGCGGAACGCAAAACGAAACGGGCACCCTGCGGTGCCCGTTTTGCATGGCGCTGCCGCGTGCCGCGCGGCGAACCGGTGCCTAGGCGAGCTGCGTATCGTGCCGGCCGAACCATGCCGGCACGAGCGCGACCGCATCGTCGAGCGACGCGAGCACGTGCAGGCTCAGCGCGACGACCTCGGGCGTCGGCGCCTTCAGATCGGGCACGGTGACGACCGACGCGCCTGCGCCGGCTGCCGACTGCACGCCGAAGTCGCTGTCCTCGAACGCGACGCACGCGTGAGCGGGCACGCCGAGGCGCTCGGCCGCGAGCCGGTACACGGCCGGGTCCGGCTTGCCGCGCGCGACCTCGGTGCCGCTCGCGATCGCCTGGAAGTACGGCAGCACGCCGACCGCGTCGAGCCGCGCGCGAATCACCTCCTGCGCGGACGACGACGCGACCGCGCACGGAATGCCGGCCTGCGCGAGCGTGTCGAGCAGCGCGAGTGCGCCGGGTTTCAGCGGGAACTTGGGATGCGGTTCGGGTGCGGCCAGCTGTTCGCGTACGCGCATGCGCACGGCGTCGAACGTGTCGGCGTCGCCGATCAGCCGCGCGAGGATCGTCTGCCCCTCGGCGAACGAGCGGCCGACGATCTGCAGGTAGTCGGCCACGGTCAGCGCGACGCCGTGCGCGTTCGACACGTCGAGCCACGTGTTCATGATGGTCCGCTCGGAATCGACGAGCAGGCCGTCCATGTCGAAGAGCGCGGCGGAGAAGGTCATCGGGGTCATCCGGAAAAGGGCGGTGCGCGGCAGCACATGCGAAAAAAAACGGACGCCGTGCAGGCGTCCGCGGTGACGGTGCAGCGCTTACTTGCCGAGCGCGGCGCGCGCGGCCTGCGCGGCCGCACGCACCTGGTCGGGCGCGGTGCCGCCCGGGTGGTTGCGGCTCGCGACCGAGCCTTCGAGCGTCAGATAGTCGAACACGTCGTCGCCGATCAGCTGCGCGACGTTCGGCAGCTCGCGCTTCATTTCGTCGAGCGTGAGATCGGCGAGGTCGATGCCGCGGTCGTCGCAGATCTTCACGGCATGCGCGACCGCTTCGTGCGCGTCGCGGAACGGCAGCCCGCGCTTGACCAGATAGTCGGCGAGGTCGGTCGCGGTCGAGAAGCCCTGCAGCGCGGCCGCGCGCATCGCGTCCGGCTTCACCGTGATGCCGGCGACCATCTCCGCGAAGATGCGCAGCGTGTCGGCGACGGTGTCGACCGTGTCGAACAGCGGCTCCTTGTCTTCCTGGTTGTCCTTGTTGTACGCGAGCGGCTGGCCCTTCATCAGCGTGAGGAGCGCCATCAGATGGCCGTTCACGCGGCCCGTCTTGCCGCGCGCGAGTTCGGGCACGTCCGGGTTCTTCTTCTGCGGCATGATCGAGCTGCCGGTGCAGAAGCGGTCGGCGATGTCGATGAAGCCGACGCGCGGGCTCATCCACAGCACGAGTTCCTCGGAGAAGCGCGATACGTGCGTCATGACGAGCGCGGCGGCAGCCGTGAATTCGATCGCGAAATCGCGGTCGGACACCGCGTCGAGCGAGTTCGCACAGATGCCGTCGAAGCCGAGCGACTTCGCGACTGCATGACGGTCGATCGGATAGCTCGTGCCCGCGAGCGCGGCCGCGCCGAGGGGCAGACGGTTCACGCGCGTGCGGCAGTCGCGCATGCGCTCCGCGTCGCGCGAGAACATCTCGACGTACGCGAGCAGGTGATGGCCGAACGTGACGGGCTGCGCGACCTGCAGGTGCGTGAAGCCCGGCATGATCGTGTCCGCGTTTTGCTCGGCGAGGTCGATCAGCGCGCCGCGCAGATCGTTCAGCAGCCCGCCGATGCGGTCGATTTCACCGCGCAGCCACAGACGGATGTCGGTCGCGACCTGGTCGTTGCGCGAGCGGCCCGTATGCAGGCGCTTGCCTGCGTCGCCGATCAGCGCGGTCAGGCGCGCTTCGATGTTCAGGTGGACGTCCTCGAGATCGAGCTGCCATTCGAATTCGCCACGCTCGATTTCGCCCTTGATCTGCGCCATCCCGCGCTCGATCGCGGCCAGATCGTCGGCGCTGATGATCTTCTGCGCCGCGAGCATGTTCGCGTGCGCGAGCGAGCCGGCGATGTCGACGAGCGCCAGGCGCTTGTCGAAAAACACCGACGACGTGTAGCGCTTGACCAGCTCCGACATCGGTTCCGAGAAGCGGGCCGACCAGGCCTCGCCCTTTTTGTGCAGTTGGGACGTCATGGCGATTCTTCGAGGGAGTTGGGCGGCGTGCGCCGCCGAGGAATCCCGCGATTCTAACATTCACGCGCAGGGCCGCCGCGGCTGCGGCTGCTGCCCGCGGCAGGCGCGCGTCGGCCGGTCGCGTCAGTCGCGCACCAGCACGACGAGTTTCAGATCCTCGCGATGCGCGGGCTTCAGCGTGATCTGCTGATAGACGAGCCGGCCGTCGGCCGGATGGTCGAATTCGCGCAGGCCGCCTTCGCGCTCGAATACGTCCTGCGACGCCCAGTACTGCGCGAACGCGTCGCTGCCGGCCGTCAGCGCGTCGATTAGCGCGCGCGTCGGCGCGTCGGTCAGATGGCGGATCGAATCGGCGCGGAATTCGGCCGCGAGGCGCCGCGCGCGGGTTTCCCAATCGACGATCAGCGTGCGTGCGGCCGGCGACATGAACGTGAAGCGCAGCAGGTTGCGGTCGTGCTCGCCGTCGAGCCAGCCCGTAAACAGCGCGGCGGCCGGCGCATTCCATGCAAGCGCGTTCCATTGGCGATCGAGCACGTACGCGGGCGTCGCGATCGCCGCGACGGTGGCGGCGAGCGTCGGCGGCAGGTCGCCGGCCGCGACGTCGGGCTCGGCTGGATCGCGCTGCGCGGCGAGCTCGAACAGATACGCACGCTCGGCCTTCGACAGCTGCAGCGCGACCGCGATCCGTGCGAGCGCGTCGGCGGACGCCGACACCGGGCGCCCCTGCTCGATCCACGTGTACCAGGTCGGGCTGACGCCGCAGAGCTGCGCGACTTCCTCGCGGCGCAGCCCCGGCGTGCGACGGCGCGGGCCGGGCGGCAGGCCGACCGCCTGCGGCGACAGGCGTTCGCGGTGCGCGCGAATGAATTCGCCGAGCGCGCGGGCGGGCGTCGCATCGAGCGGCGGGGTGGGAGCGGAGGACGGACGGTTCATGCGGGAAACGAGAAAAGGGCGCCGTGCAACGGGCGGCGTGCAACGTGCGACGTGCAACGTGCAATGTGCGACGGGGTGCAACGTGCGACGCACGACGCGCATCGGACAGCAGCACCGCAACGATCGGCCGGGTGTAACGAATACCAGAATAACTGCTTGACTTGTACTGGTACAAACGCCGCCCTATTGTAGCGATTCGCGCGCTGCGAGTCAGCGCCCGTCCCGCCCACGACAGGAGTGCACGATGAAACACCACGATCAGGTCGCCGACGCATTCGGCTCGACGGCCGCCGCCTATCTGACGAGCACCGTTCATGCGACGGGCGCCGATCTGCAGACGCTCGCCGATACGGTGCGCGCGACGCCCGACGCGGCCGTGCTCGATCTCGGCTGCGGCGCGGGCCACGCGAGCTTCGCGGTCGCGCCGCACGTGCGCGAGGTCGTCGCCTACGATCTCGCCGCGCCGATGCTCGCGACCGTCGATGCGGCCGCGCGCGAGCGCGGGCTCGCGAACGTTCGCACGCAGCAGGGGCCGGCCGAGCGTCTGCCGTTCGACGCGGCGACCTTCGACTGGGTCGTCAGCCGGATGAGCGCGCATCACTGGCACGACGTGCGCGCGGCGCTCGCCGAAGTGCGCCGCGTGCTGAAGCCGGGCGGACGCGTGCTGATGATCGACATCGCCGGCAACGACCACCCGCTGCTCGACACGTATCTGCAGGCCGCCGAAGTGCTGCGCGACGCGTCGCACGTGCGCGACTATCGCGCCGACGAGTGGCTCGCGATGTTCCGCGACGCGGGCTTCGAGGCGCACGTGAAGCGCCGCTGGCGGCTGCCGATCGATTTCGATACGTGGGTCGCGCGGATCCGCACGCCGGCCGACAGCGTGACCGGCATTCGCGCGCTCTGGGCCCACGCGCCGGACGAAGTGCGCGCGTACTACGCGGTGCAGGCCGACGGATCGTTCGAACACGACGCGCTGCTGATCGACGCGCATTGAACGCGCGCGGCTTGTCGACGCCCGGCGCATCGACGCCCGGCGTATCGACGCGCCGCGCATGAAAAAAGCCGCGACACGCGCGTTCGCGTGTCGCGGCCTCGGCAGCGCGCCCGCCATGCGGTGCGCGCGGCACGCGTGCGGTCAGCCCGTATTGCGCAGCCCGGCCGCGATGCCGTTGATGGTCAGATGAATCCCGCGACGCAGCCGCGCGTTCGTGTCGCCGGCGCGGTGGCGCTTGATCAGTTCGACCTGCAGGTGATTCAGCGGATCGAGATACGGGAAGCGGTTCTTGATCGAGCGCGCGAGCAGCGGATTCGTCGCGAGCCGTTCCTCGTGCCCGGTGATCTCCGCGAGCGCGTGCGACGTGCGCTCCCACTCGGCGACGATGCGCCCGAACACCGCGTTGCGCAGCTTGCGGTCCGGCACGAGTTCGGCGTAGCGCGACGCGACCGCGAGATCGGTCTTCGCGAGCACCATGTCCATGTTCGACAGCAGGTTCGCGAAGAACGGCCAGGTCTTGTTCATCTTCTTCAGCAGCGCGAGCCGCTTGCTGCGTTCCGCTGCGTCGGCCGCGCCGTCCAGATACGCGGCGACCGCGCTGCCGAAGCCGTACCAGCCGGTCAGCAGCAGCCGGCACTGGCCCCACGAGAAGCCCCACGGAATCGCGCGCAGATCCTCGATCCTGCGATTCTTCGGATCCTGCAGCTTGCGCGACGCCGGGCGGCTGCCGATGTTGAGCTCGGCGATTTCGGTGATCGGCGTCGACGCGAAGAAGTAATCGGTGAAGCCCGGCGTTTCGTAGACGAGCGCGCGGTACGCGGCCATCGCGGTGTCGGACAGCGTCTGCATCGCGCCCTCGAACGCCGGCAGCTGGGCGGGCGCGTTGGACTGCGGCAGCAGCGACGCCTCGAGCGTCGCGGCGACGACCGTCTCGAGGTTGCGCCGGCCGATCTCGGGGTTCGCGAACTTGCTCGCGATGACTTCGCCCTGTTCGGTCAGGCGGATCTGGCCGTTCACGGTGCCCGGCGGCTGCGACAGGATCGCCTGATAGGTCGGGCCGCCGCCGCGGCCGACCGTGCCGCCGCGGCCATGGAACAGCCGCAGCGTGATCTTGCGCTCGCGGAACAGTTCGACGAGCGCGAGCTCGGCGCGATACAGCTCCCAGTTCGACGTCAGGAAGCCGCCGTCCTTGTTGCTGTCCGAGTAGCCGAGCATGACTTCCTGCTCGTCGCCCTGATGGTGGATCAGCGCATCGACGCCCGGCAGCGCGAAGTACTCGCGCATGATCCGCGACGCGTCGCGCAGGTCGGGAATCGTCTCGAACAGCGGGATCACCATCAGCGCGTTCTTCGCGTGGCCGTCCGGCGCGCCGAGCGAGCCTTCGAGCAGACCGGTCTCCTTCTGCAGCAGCAGCACCTCGACGAGATCGCTGACCGTTTCCGTGTGCGAAATGATGTAGTTGCGCACCGCGCGCGCGCCGAACTGCGCACGCACTTCGCGCGCCTTTTCGAACACGCCGAGCTCGCTTTGCGCGAGCGCCGAGTATTCGAGGTACGGCGAGCGCAGCGGCCGCGGATCGGCCAGCGCGGCGAGCAGCACGCGCAGCTTGTCCGCCTCTTCGAGCGACGCGTAGTCGGCCACGACACCCGCGCGCGCGAACAGCTCGGCAACCACCGCTTCGTGAATGTCGGAGCTCTGGCGCAGGTCGATGCTCGCGAGGTGGAAGCCGAACACTTCGGCCGCGCGCATGAGCGGCGCGAGGCGCGGCGCGGCGAGCGACGCGCCGTGATGTTCGGCGAGCGACGCGGTCAGTACCTTCAGGTCCGCGACGAATTCGTCGGAATCCGCATACGGCGTCGCGCGCACGGGCGGCGCGCCGCGCCCTGCGCTGCGCACGGGCACCGTGCCTTCGCCGAGCCGCACGCGCGCACTTGCGGCAAGGCGCGTATAGATGCCGATCAGCGCGCGGCGGTAGGGCTCGTCGACGCGGTGCGGCGACTGGTCGGGCGACGCGGCCGCGAGCGCCTTCACCGCATCGTTCGCGCCGACCAGCAGGTTCGACACCGACAGCTCGGCGCCGAGCTTGTGCACCTGCTCGAGATAGTGCTCGAGGATCACCGCGGCCTGGCGGTTGATCGCTTCGTCGAGCGTGGCGGCCGTCACGTTCGGATTGCCGTCGCGATCGCCGCCGATCCAGCTGCCCATCTGGAAGAACGCCGGCACGCGCGCGGCCAGCCCGTGCTCCGCGAGCGCGGCCTCGATGTCGCCGTACAGCGCGGGCAATTCCTCGAGGAACGTCGCGCGGTAGTACGACAGCGCGTTCTCGATTTCGTCGCCGACCGTCAGGCGCGCGTCGCGCAGCATCCGCGTCTGCCACAGCGCGGTCACGCGCGCGCGCAGCATCGCTTCGTTGTGCTGGCGCTCGCGCGCCGTCAGTTCCTGATCGCGTTCGGCGAGCAGCCGCGCGATGTCGTGCTGCGCGTCGAGAATGCTCTTGCGCTGCACTTCGGTCGGGTGCGCGGTCAGTACCGGCACGATCAGCGCGTCGTCGAAGAAGCGCTGCAGCACGCGCTTCGACGCATTGCCGGTCGTCTTCAGCTTGTCGAGCGCGTGCGCGACCGTGCCCGGCTGCGGCGCCGAGCCCGCGAGCGCGTGGATGCGGCGGCGGCGGTTGTGGTGGCGATCCTCGGCGATGTTCGCGAGGTGCGAGAAATAGCTGAACGCGCGCACGACGCTGACCGTCTGCTCGGGCGTCAGCTTGCGCAGCTTCTTCTCGAGCGTCTGCGCGGCTTCGCGGTCGTCCTCGCGGCGGAACTTGACCGCGGTCTGACGAATCGTCTCGACGACGTCGAACACCGTGTCGCCTTCCTGCTCGCGCACGACGTCGCCGAGCAGGCGGCCGAGGAAACGGATGTCTTCGAACAGCGGACGATCCTTGTCCTCGCGCGTGCGCCCGCCCGACTTCGGCGTTGCCGCGGTGCGTGCGTTCGCCGTGCGCGTCGTGGCTGCACGTTTTGTCTGACGTATCGCGTCTTTCGGTTTCGTTGCCGGTTTCGCACGGCCGTTCGCGGCGGTGGCGACGGCGCTCGTCGGGGCGTCGGAGGAGGGCAGGGCAGCATTGCGGCGCGTCGCGCGCACCGATCCGGAAGACTTCACGATGGGTTTCCTTGGGAAAGCTCGAGTCAAAAGGAACTGCGGAAACTGCGGGAACTGCGGTCAAGCAACCAGCTACGTACGGCACATCCGCGCATCCGCGCCGCAGGCCGCGCGAGGGCGCGGCGGCCGCGGGCGCCCGGCCCGGGCGGGCCGAAGCGTGCGTGCTACCATTGTTCGGTCTTCAATCCCGTCCTTCGATGTTCCTGCAATGAATTCCGAGATTCTCGCGGCCGGGCCGCGACCGGCACAGCCGCCGGCGACGCTGACGATCGCTTCGCGCGAAAGCCGCCTGGCGATGTGGCAAGCCGAACATGTGCGTGATGCGCTGCGCAAATTATATCCAGCTTGTGACGTGAAAATCCTCGGGATGACGACGCGCGGCGATCAGATTCTCGATCGCACGCTGTCGAAGGTCGGCGGCAAGGGACTGTTCGTCAAGGAGCTCGAGAGCGCGCTCGCCGACGGCCGTGCCGATCTCGCCGTGCACTCGCTGAAGGACGTGCCGATGATGCTGCCGGACGGGTTCGCGCTCGCCGCGATCATGCAGCGCGAGGATCCGCGCGACGCGTTCGTGTCGAACGACCACGCGTCGCTCGACGCGCTGCCGGCCGGCGCGGTCGTCGGCACGTCGAGCCTGCGCCGCGAAGCGATGCTGCGCGCGCGTTATCCGCAGCTGCAGGTGCTGCCGCTGCGCGGCAATCTCGATACGCGGCTCTCGAAGCTCGATCGCGGCGATTACGCGGCGATCATCCTCGCCGCCGCGGGCCTGAAGCGGCTCGGTCTGGAGGCGCGGATCCGCGCGCTGCTCGGCGTCGAGGACAGCCCGCCCGCAGCCGGTCAGGGCGCGCTCGGCATCGAGATCGCCGCGCACCGCACGGACGTCGCCGCATGGCTCGAACCGCTGCACGACGCGCAGACGGCTCTCGCCGTCGAGGCCGAGCGGATGGTGTCGCGCGCGCTCGGCGGCAGCTGCGAGGTGCCGCTCGCCGCGCACGCCGTGTGGCGGGCCGGCGAGCTCTATCTGACGGGCCGCGTGTCGACGATCGACGGCACGCGCGTGCTGACGGCCGAGGAGTGCGCGTCCGTCGTGACGGTTGCCGATGCGCTGGCGCTCGGCCGCGCGGTTTCCGACGAGCTCGAGGCGCAGGGCGCGCTCGAGATCGTCCGCGCACTGCTCGCCGGCTCGCAGGCCGGCAAGGGCGAGGCCTGATGGCGGGCGGCGCGCGCGCATTCACCGCCGTTCTCACGCGCCCCGACGGCCAGTCGGCCGGGCTCGCCGCGCAACTGGCCGACGCCGGTTGCGACGTGCTCGAATTTCCGCTGATCGACATCGCGCCGGTCGACGATCCGGCGCCGCTCGCGGCCGCGTTCGCCGCGCTGGCCGACTATGCGCTCGTGATCTTCGTGTCGCCGAACGCGATCGATCGTGCGCTCGCGCAGTACGGCGCGATCTGGCCGAACGCGCTGCCGGTCGGCGTGGTCGGCCCCGGCAGCGTCGCCGCGCTCGAGCGCCACGGCATCGCGCCGCCCGCGTATCGCGTGATTGCGCCGCAGCCGGGCAGCGACGGTAGCGCACCGCACTACGATTCCGAAGGACTGTTCGCGAGCATCGAGGCCGCGTTCGGCGGCGCCGCCGCGCTCGCCGGCAAGCGCGTGCTGATCGTGCGCGGCGACGGCGGCCGCGAATGGCTCGCCGATCGACTGCGCGAAGCGGGCGCCGACGTGACGCTCGTCGCCGCGTACCGGCGCGTCGTGCCCGAGCCGCGCATCGGCACGTGGGAGCGCGTGCATGCGCTGCTCGGCGGCGAGCCGCACGCGTGGCTCGTCACGAGTTCGGAGGGCGTGCGCAACCTGCACGAACTCGCGCGCGCGCATCTGAACGACACCGAGATCGAAGCGCTGAAGCACGCGCCGCTCGTGACGCCGCATCCGCGGATCGAGCAGACCGCGCGCGCATTGGGTTTTGATAGGATTACGCTGACCGGCGCGGGCGATGAGCGCATCGTCCGCGCGTTTCGAACGATGGCCGACGAGGCCGTCCAACCGGCGACAGCCGCACCGGTGACTAAACGCATGACAGATACCAACGATTCCAAAAGCGTCGCTTCCCAGCCGGCCGCCGCTTCCGCGCCGCCGTCGCAACCTTCGTACACCGCATCCGAACCGCCCGCGCGCCGCGGCGGCAGTGCGGTGCTGTGGTTCGTCGTCGTCGTGCTCGGCTGCGCGGCGGGCGTCGGCGGCTACGCGCTGAACCGCAAGATCGACCGGCTCGACGACGCGCTCGTCGCGCGCCAGAAGACGCTCGACGCGCAGGTCGCCGAGACGCGCACGAAGACCGAGCAGGCGCTCGCGAGCACGCATCAGGTCGACACGCAGCTCGCGCAGCTCGACGGCAAGCTCGCCGATGCGCAAAGCGCGCAGCAGGCGCTGCAGCAGCAGTACCAGGATCTGTCGCGCAACCGCGATGCGTGGATGCTCGAGGAAGTCGACCAGATGCTGTCGAGCGCGAGCCAGCAGCTGCAGCTGACGGGCAATACGCAGCTCGCGCTGATCGCGCTGCAGAATGCCGATGCGCGGCTCGCGACGTCGCAGAGCGCGCAGGCCGTGACGGTGCGCAAGGCGCTCGCGCAGGACATCGAGAAGCTGAAGGCCGCACCGTCGGCCGATCTGACCGGGCTCGCGATCAAGCTCGACGATGCGATCGCGCGGATCGACGCGCTGCCGCTGTCCGGCGAGGCGATCGTGCCGCACGCGGCGCCGAAGGCCGCACCTGCCGACACGGCATCGGCCGCCGCCGCGGGCGAACCGCGCTGGAAGACGTGGTGGCACGACTTCTCGTCGGGTCTGACGCAGCAGCTGAAGGGCCTCGTGCAGGTGCGCCGGATCGACAACGCGGACGCGATGCTCGCGTCGCCCGACCAGGGCTACTTCGTGCGCGAGAACGTGAAGCTGCGGCTGCTCGCCGCGCGGCTGTCGCTGCTCGCGCGCAACGAGAGCGCGATGAAGGCGGACCTGCACGCTGCGCAGGCGTCGGTCGGCAAGTATTTCGATCAGGCGTCGAAGGACACGCAGACGGTCGAGGATCTGCTCAAGCAGGTCGACGGCGCGTCGCTGACGGTCGCGGTGCCGAACCTGAACACGAGCCTGAACGCCGTTCAGCAGTTCAAGAGCCGGGGGTAACGATGACGCTTCGAGGAATCGTCTGGCTCGCGGTCCTGTTCGCGATCGCCGTCGCGCTCGCCACCGTCGGGCGTTTCGACGCGGGGCAGGTGCTGATCGTCTATCCGCCGTATCGCGTCGACGTGTCGCTGAACCTGTTCGTGATATCGGTCGTCGTGCTGTTCATCGTCGTGTATGCGTTGCTGCGCATCGTGCGCAACATCTGGCGGATGCCGCAGCGGGTCGCCGCCTATCGCGCGCGTACGCGCAACGAGAAGGCCCAGGCATCGCTGCGCGATGCGATCGCGAACCTCTACGCAGGCCGTTTCTCGCGTGCGGAGAAGGCTGCGCGCGAAGCGCTCGCCGTCGACGCGAACCAGGGCGCGGCGAGCCTCGTCGCGGCTACCGCCGCGCACCGCATGCACGAGTACACGCGCCGCGACGAATGGCTGTCGAAGGTCGACGCGCCCGAATGGCAGGACGCGCGGCTGCTCGCGACGGCCGACATGCGGGCGGACGCGCGCGACGCCGACGGCGCGCTCGCCGCGCTCGCCGATCTGCAGGCGGGCGGCAAGCGCATTCATGCGCAGCAGGTCGCGCTGCGCGCGCAGCAGCAGCTGAAGAACTGGGCCGAAGTGCTGAAGCTCGCGAAGGCGCTCGAGAAGCGCGAGGCGCTGCATCCGGCGGCGGCCGTGCGGCTGCGTCAGCAGGCCGCCGAGAATCTGCTGCGCGAACGCCGGCACGATGCCGACGCGCTGCTCGAGATCTGGCAGTCGCTGTCGCCGGTCGAGCGGCAGTCGCCGCGCCTCGCCGATCTCGCGGCCGAGCTGCTGGTCGCGCTCGAGCGCCGTACCGAAGCGCGCCGCATCGTCGAGGATGCGCTCGCGCACAACTGGGATGCGCGTCTGCTGCGCCGCTATCCGGATACGGCCGGCGCCGATGCGCTGCCGCTGATCCAGAAGGCCGAAGGGTGGAAGAAGGATCACCCGGAGGACGCGGACCTGCTGTTCGCGCTCGGCCGCCTCTGCCAGCAGCAGCAGCTGTGGGGCAAGGCGCAGTCGTTCCTCGAGGCGGCGCTGAAGCTCGCCGACAACGAGGCGCTCAAGGTGCGCGCGCACCGCGCGCTTGCGCGGCTGTTCGAGCATCTCGGCGAAACGGACAAGGCCGCGAAGCACTACCGCGAAAGCGCGCTCGCGATTACCGTGGTGTGACGCAAGGCGTTTGCCGCTTTCAGCCCGCGCAGCAAAAAACGATGCCCCGAACGCCTGACGGCCTTCGGGGCATTTTTCTTCGGTGTCGCGCGCGGGCAGCTGCTTAGTTGCGGCTGCGCTACACCGGCATCATTTGTCGACGAGCCGCTTCGGCACCGACAGCGCGAGCAGGCCGCCGAGCACGAGGAAGCCCGCGAGCATGTACATGCCGGCGTCGTTCGCGCCGGTCGCCTGCTTGAGCCAGCCCATCAGATAGGGGCTCAGGAAGCCCGCGAGGTTGCCGATCGAGTTGATCATCGCGATGCCGGCAGCGGCGGCCGCGCCGCCGAGGAACGCGGTGGGCAGGCTCCAGAACAGCGGCAGCGTCGTCAGGATGCCGATCGTCGCGAGCGTGAGGCCGAGCATCGCGAGTGCCGTCTCGTGTGCCCACACGACCGACAGCACGAGGCCGACCGCGCCGAGCGCGGCCGGAATCGCGAGGTGCCAGCGCCGTTCGCGATGCTTGTCCGCGCTGCGCGCGATCAGGATCATCGCGACGACCGCGGCCGCGTACGGCACGGCCGACAGCAGGCCGATCGCGAGCGTGTCGGTCACGCCGGTCGCCTTGATGATGGTCGGCAGCCAGAAGCCGACGCCGTACAGCCCCATCACGAACGAGAAGTAGATCAGCGCCATCAGCCATACGCGCGGGCTCGCCATCACCGCGCCGAGCGGCAGGTCTTCCTTGGTCGCTTCCTCGGCATCGACGTTGCGCGCGAGCAGCGCCTTTTCCTCGTCGGTGAGCCACGTCGCTTTGGCGATCCGGTCGTCGAGCGCGAAGAACACGAGCACGCCGGCGAGCACCGACGGAATGCCCTCGAGCAGGAACAGCCACTGCCAGCCGTGCCAGCCGCTGACGCCGTCGAACGCCTTCAGGATGAAGCCCGAGATCGGCCCGCCGATCACGCCCGACAGCGCGACGGCCGTCATGAAGAACGTCGTCATGCGGCCGCGCCGGTGCGCGGGATACCAGTAGGTCAGGTACAGGATCACGCCGGGAAAGAAGCCCGCTTCCGCGACGCCGAGCAGAAAGCGCATCACGTAGAACATCGCGGGCGTCGTCACGAACATCGTGAGGATCGAGATCACGCCCCACGTCGCCATGATCCGCGCGATCCAGACGCGCGCGCCGACCTTGTGCAGGATGATGTTGCTCGGCACCTCGAACAGGAAGTAGCCGAAGAAGAAGATGCCCGCGCCGAGCCCGTACACGGTATCGCTGAGATTCAGGTCGCTCGCCATCTGCAGCTTCGCGAAGCCGACGTTGACGCGGTCGAGATACGCGACCACGTAGCAGAGCAGCAGCAGCGGCGTGAGCCGCCACGATACCTTCCGGTAGGTTGCTTCCTCGAATGCGCCGGACGAGCCCGGCAGCGACTGCGTCGATGTTGCCATGTTGTCTCCTGTCCTTGTCGTGAGCCGGCAGCGCACGCGGGGCGCCGCCGGTTGTCGTGCTTGGCATTGCGGTGCAGCGATGCCGGCGCTCGCGCGCCGGGTCCGGCAGCGGCGGACGCTAGATGCAGCGGCCGCCGTCGACTTCGAGGCAGACGCCCGTGATGAATTCGGCTTCGTCGGACGCGAGATAGAGCGCCGCGTTCGCGATGTCCTGCGGCGTCGAGAAGCGGCCGAGCGGAATCGTCGCGAGGAAGCGGCGGCGATTCTCGGGCGTGTCTTCGCAGCCCATGAACTCGGTCATCAGCGCGGTCTCGCCGAGCACCGGGTTGATGCAGTTCACGCGGATGCGATCGGCGCCGAGCTCGGCCGCGAGCGACTTGCTCGCGGTGATCATCGCGCCTTTCGTGCTGTTGTACCAGACGAGGCCCGGGCGCGGCCGCACGCCGGCCGTCGAGGCGACGTTCACGAACACGCCGCCGCCCTGCGTGCGGAAATACGGCACGAACGTCTGCACGCTCCAGAACAGGCTCTTCATGTTCACCGCGTACACGCGGTCGAACTCGGCTTCGGTCACGTCGAGCACGGGCTTGTTGCGATGCGTGGTGCCCGCGTTGTTGACGACGACCTGCACCGCGTGGAAATCGTCGAGCGCCGCCTGCAGCAGCGCACGCCAGTCGTCGCCTCGGGACACGTCGCCCGCGACCGCGATCGCCTTGCCGCCCGCGAGCGCGATCTCGCTCGCGACACGCTCGGCCGCCGCGCCGTTCAGATCGTTGACGACGACGTTCGCGCCTTCGCGCGCATACGTCTTCGCGATGCCTTCTCCGAAGCCCGAGCCGCCGCCCGTGACGATCGCCGTCTTGCCGCTCAACCGCATGGTGTGTCTCCTGTATTCGATCTGTTGTCGTCGTATTGCTGCGTGGCCGATGCGACGCATCGCGGGCGGCACGCACGGATACGCACGCCGCCGCCCGCGTGGCCGCTCAGCCGTGCCGGATCGCGATCGTCTTCAGCGCGGTGAAGCCGTACAGCGCCTCGAAGCCCTTCTCGCGACCGTGACCCGAATGCCCGGTGCCGCCGAACGGCAGCTCGACGCCGCCGCCGGCGCCGTAGTTGTTGATGAACACTTGGCCCGCGCGCACGCGCCGCGCGAGCCGCATCTGCCGCGCGCCGTCGCGCGTCCAGATGCCGGCCACGAGCCCGTACGGCGTGCCGTTGGCGAGCGCGAGCGCTTCGTCTTCGTCGGCGAAGCGCATCGCGGCGAGCACGGGCCCGAACACTTCTTCCTGCGCGAGGCGATGCGACGGCGGCACGTCGCGCAGCAGCGCGGGCGCCTGATAGAAGCCGGTTTCCGGCGCGTCCGCGACGACCTGCCCGTGCGCGGCCATCGGAATGCCGTCGTGCTGCGCATCGGACAGGAAGTCCCACACGCGCTGCTGCTGCTTCGCGTTGATCAGCGGGCCGCAGTCGAGATCGGCGCGGCTCGGGCCGACGCGCAGCCCGTTGAACGCGGTCGCGAGCCGTTCGACGAGCGGCTCGTAGACCGCGCGCTCGATCAGCACGCGGCTGCCCGCCGAACAGGTCTGGCCGCCGTTCTGGACGATCGCCGATACGAGCACGGGCAGCGCCGCGTCGAGGTCGGCATCGGCGAACACGATCTGCGGCGACTTGCCGCCGAGCTCGAGCGTGACGGGCACGTGGTTCTCGGCGGCCATCTGCGCGACGAGCTTGCCGGTTGCCGGCGAGCCGGTAAACGAAATGTGGTCGATGCCCGGATGACGCGCGAGCGCGGCACCCGCCTCGTGGCCGTAACCGGTGACGATGTTCAGCGCGCCGGCCGGCAGCCCGGCTTCGGCCGCGAGCTGCGCGATGCGCAGCAGCGACAGGCACGCGTCCTCGGCCGGCTTCACGACGCACGCGTTGCCGGCCGCGAGCGCCGCGCCGACGCTGCGCCCGAAGATCTGCATCGGATAGTTCCACGGCACGATGTGACCCGTCACGCCGTGCGGCTCGCGCACGGTCAGCACCGTATAGCCGGCCTGATAGGGCAGCGTTTCGCCGTGCAGCTTGTCGGCGGCGCCCGCGTAGAACTCGAAGTAGCGCGCGAGCGCGGCCGCATCGGCGCGTGCCTGCCTGAGCGGCTTGCCGGTGTCGCGCGCCTCGATCGCGGCCAGTTCGTCGAGATGATCGGCGACGCGCATCGAGAGCCGCATCAGCACGCGGCCGCGCTCGGCCGCGCTCGCGGCGCCCCACGCACCGGCGAACGCGTCGCGTGCGGCGGCGACGGCGCGCTCGATGTCCGGCGCGGTGCCGCGCGCGATCGTCGCGAACGGCAGGCCGTCGGACGGATCGATGACGGCGATCGTTTCCAGTTGCGCGGGCAACGTCCATTCGCCCGCGATGAAATGCTTTGCCTCTTCCATGCCTGCTCCTGTCGTGCCGGGCCACGTGGCGCCGGTGCCCGGCTGCGAGGCCGGTCGGTGGGTCGGAGTCGTGCTGTCGTGTCGCGGCGGCCGCGGCGGCGCCGCGCCGGATCGCGTCCGGGCGCCGGACATCGGGAACGATTATCGGCCGATCGTCGTCCGGACGCCACCGGTCGATTGGCTATAATGGCGCATTCCCTGCGGGGACGCCCGCGTCGGCGCACCGGCCGCGGCGGCCCTGTCCCGACTTCCCATCGACCAACAGAGAGCGTTCATGAGCTTCAATCATGTTCCGGCCGGCAAGGACCTGCCGCAAGATTTCAACGTGATCATCGAGATTCCCGCGCAGAGCGATCCGGTGAAGTACGAGGCGGACAAGGAGCTGGGCCTCCTCGTCGTCGACCGCTTCATCGGCACCGGCATGCGCTATCCGGTGAACTACGGCTACATCCCGCAGACGCTGTCGGGCGACGGCGATCCGGTCGACGTGCTGGTGATCACGCCGTTCCCGCTGCTGGCCGGCTCGATCGTGCGTTCGCGCGCACTCGGCATGCTGCAGATGACGGACGAGTCGGGCGTCGACGCGAAGCTGATCGCGGTGCCGCACGACAAGGTCTGCCCGATGACGGCGAACCTGAAGTCGATCGACGACGTGCCCGAGTATCTGAAGGACCAGATCAAGCACTTCTTCGAGCAATACAAGGCGCTCGAGAAGGGCAAGTGGGTGAAGGTCGAAGGCTGGGCCGGCATCGATGCCGCGCACAAGGAAATCACCGACGGCGTCGCGAACTACAAGAAGTAAGCGGCGCGCCGGCCCGGCGGCCGGTTCGCGGTGCAGGCAAACCGCGCGAGTCTCGTCACGAGGCCGCGCGGTTTTGTTTTGTGCGGACGGCTGTCTCTTATACACATCT
>NZ_JBQYLP010000057.1:0-37204 GCF_052683555.1 Burkholderia sp. BC1 | reverse complement strand
CGTTCACAATGTGGAATGACGGAATTTTCTGGGGTTCCGGCGTAGAACCCCAAGGTGCGGCGTACAGAACAAAGCGGTTCGCACCTGGCGCTACCGTCGATAAGACCGGCGACTGGAAAAGCGAGGGTTGTTTCGAAGGGCATACGCAGCCGGGGCGATGGCCAGCGAATGTAATGCACGATGGTTCGGAAATCGTACTATCCGAATTTCCCGAAGCGAGTGGACAAAAGGCTGACGTTGATGGTACGGAACCATCCTCGAGCAGGAGGAACGTGTACAACGCCGCGCAACGTAGAGCATTCCAGCGGAGATGGGGAGAAGCAAGCGCCAGTCGGCGTTACGCGATCCAGGGAGCGACCGACTTCGCAGACCTGCCGGGCGAACGGCGATTCGATCGTGGATCAGCCTCTCGCTTCTTCTACTGTGCCAAGGCGAACCCGACTGATCGAAGCGAAGGCCTAGCTCCCGGTGAACGGAATCTGCATCCATGTGTGAAGCCAACGGACTTGATGGCGTACCTGTGCCGACTGGTGACGCCTGCGGGTGGTTTGGTGCTCGATCCATTCATGGGCTCGGGTTCAACCGGAAAGGCGGCCGTCCGCGAAGGCTTCCGATTCATCGGTATTGACGAGAATCCTGACTACGTGGCGGTGGCCCGTCGACGCATTGACTATGCCCTGGGACCTGCTGCTCACCCCCGCGACGTCGCATGACGCTTTTTTCAAATTCCGACTGCTGCACGATCTGCATAGCCCGACAAATTCTGTTGACATCCTGATATCTTTATATCATTCTACGCGGGACGTTACTTCTGACGTTGGAAATGCAAAGGAGAAAGAAGCTATGAAGCTCTTGATCGGCGCAGCATTGGTCGCAGCGAGCGCGATCGCCACGGTGGCGCATGCGGGCGAGGTTTATTTGCAAGGCGGGACGCAGGGAATCGGCATCGGGTACGCACATCCGATCACGTCGTGGGCGGGGGTCCATGCAGACATCAACGGGTTCGGTCTGTCGCGCAACTTCTCTGCCGGCAATCTGGATTACGACGCGCATTTGCACCTGTTCAACGCTGGCACGTATCTCGACCTCTTCCCGTTCCAGTCCAGCAGCTTCCGCGTTACGGCGGGCCTGCTGTTCAACGACGATTACCTGAGCGGCAACGCGGTGTCGCACGACGGCTTCTACAAGATCAATGGCACGTCGTATTTCGCGCCAACCGCGACGGTCAGTGCCCGCGTGAAGTACCCGACCGTCATGCCGTACCTCGGCCTCGGTTTCGGCCACAAGCCAGTGACGACGCGCGGCCTCGGCTTCACCGCCGACATCGGTGTGGCGTACGGCCGCCCGCACGTTGACTTCAACGTGTCGCCGGATCTCGTGGCGATCGCGGGTGCCAACAACGTGAACGCTGAAGAACAGCAGCTGCGCAACAAAGCCGATCGGTATCGCTTCTATCCGATCGTGCAGATCGGCATGACGTATCGCTTCTGAACCGTCCGTCCACGAGGCAGCCGATATGGCGGGGCAATCGTCTTATCGGCCGGCCCAAATTTGAACTGCCTATGGGTACGAGCATGGCTCATTCGATCGAACCACGCCCCATCTCTCGTCTGTTCTCTGTACCGCGCGCCCTGGTTAAGAAGCTCGGTGACGTGATAGCAGGGTTGGCTTGCGAAAAGTTGAATGTTGAAGGTCAGCGTGTGCTCGCATCCGAAAATGTCGCGCATCTCGACGCGCTGTTGGGACTGCGCGTGCAGTTCGATACGTGGCTGGAAGCGGAACTCCGGAACCTTCGTGTTGCATCCTTGGCGGGAACGAGTCTGTACGTTCCCGGTTTGCTGAGTCGGTTCGAGAAGGCGAAAACCAGAAACGCGAAAGAAATCGTCATGTTGGCGTACGCGGCGTACGTGCCAACCGGCGATTGGGCGCTTGAAGCGATCCGATCGGAATGGGCCGACCTTCAGGCATTTGTCTGCCGGCCATGCGACGCTGCTTGCATAAATCGAACGGTCTCTTTTTATCAGGGTTAGGTCACATGCATTCTACGGCGCGCTTCATGCTCGCGTCGGCGGTACTGATGTTCTCTGGCGTGGCACTGTCGGCCGATTTGCCGAATCCGTCACTCACCCCCGGCGCAATCAACTCGAATGTCACGCAGGCGAATATTCACGAGACAATTTGCGTAAAGGGATACACCAAAAGCATCCGCCCGCCCGCGTATTTCACGAATGGCCTAAAAAGGCGCCAGATTCGGGAGTACGGTTACATGGACCGCAATCCGCGAGACTACGAAGAGGATCACCTGGTCGCTCTCTCGATTGGCGGGCATCCGACCGATGAGCGCAATCTGTGGCCGCAACCGCGTGACAGTGAGTGGAACGCAGACAGGAAGGATGAGTTGGAATTCGTGTTCTACAAAATGGTTTGTGCCGGTGAATTGGCACTGAAGGACGCTCAAGGCGAAATGGCCGGTGACTGGATTTCCGCGTGGAAGCGTTACGTTCCGAGCCATCCGTTCTACCGCTACAAGAAGGTAGATTGATGCAAGGCATGCCATACACGGTGCAGGCTGCTACACATCTCGCGTGGAACGCACGGCAAGTGGCTTTGACTTTGCTTCGTTCAAATGCGTCTATTAGGAGAACGCAATGAGCCCACGCCTTCTGCTCGTTCACGACCATGCGATCGTCCGGCAAGGCATCCGGCAACTATTGCTCGACCGCGGCGTAGCCAGCGCGGTCGCTGAAGCCGATGGCGGTCAAGCCGCGGTCGCGTTGATCGATAAGCACGAGTTCGATGCGATCCTACTCGACAGCGCGCTCGCCGGCGGCATCAGTATCGAGGTGTTGAAGCGGATCAAGCGCAAGCAGCCGCGCGCGCCGGTGCTGATGTTCTCGCTGCAACGCGACGATCAATACGGCGTCCGTGCGCTAAGGGCGGGTGCGGCGGGCTATCTATCGAAGCCGATCGACATCGGGCAGATGGCGGACGCGATCCAGCAAGTCATTGCGGGCCGCAAGTATGTGAATCCCTCAGTCGTCGAGGCAATTGCCGAGTATGTATCGCATGAGAAGGAAGCTCCGACGCATGAGCGGTTGTCCGATCGCGAATATCAGACGCTATGTATGCTCGCGTCGGGTAAGCGGCTGACCGATATTGCCCGCGCAATGTCGCTGTCGGTGAAGACCGTCAGCGTCTACCGCACGCGGCTCCTCCAGAAAATGCAACTCTCGAACAACGCGGAACTCATCCGCTATGCAATGACCAATCAACTGGTCGATACAGGTAGGCACTCGGAAGCTCACGGGGAAACCAACTAAAAGCGAGGTCGCGATGAAACTGAGGGACGTGTTAAAGGAAGTGAAGTTGCCGGGATGGCGTGCTGTTGTCGCCGACCTGATTGATTTTCATGTGTCGAACGCAGTGTTGCTTGCTGCAGTATCGTTGACGCTGATCTGGCAAAAGAGCGCGCCGGCCGTAAGTATATTGCCGGCCACGGTGGCCTCGGTCTACACCGTCGCAGAACGAGTCGGCATGCTCTGGCTAACGGGTTGGATGCTGTACAAGGGTGTGCTTTTCTTCGTGGGCGGCTCGGACGGTGCCGGTTTTCTGCGCGACATCATTGGTCGATACATTATGTTGAGTCTCGCGCTGGTTTCCATTCGCCAGGGCTCGCCATTCGTCGCGGATGCTGTACACGCCATCGAGGCGAATCCACATGCGAGCATCACCGCAGCGCTCGGCGTCGTCGCGGTATATGCAGCCTTTTCCATCTTTGATCGACTCGTTGATATCCCACGCCAACAATACGCGGCGGCTCGGTCGGCGGCTTCGGGTGTAGCCGTGGCCGTCAGCAGCAACATTCGTCGGCCGAGGGAAGCAAAGGATGTGCGCCGCACGGCAGTCCATGAAGTCGGCCACGTTTTGCTATATGCGGCACTCCCAAGCATGCCGGACAAATTGACGGTCAAGGTACTGCATGAAATCTCGATGACTGATCGCTATCGTGGATATGTCCGAAACGAGCAAAAGTGGACGGCCGCCGAAACCGAACTGCTCACCCAGTGGAACATGTTGCTCTATCTAGGCGGCACGGTTGCGGAGCAGCTCGTCTACGGCAGTCGTGCGGATGGCGCGGAAGAGGACAACGTCCGCTGGACACACACTGCGCAACAGTATCTCGCGCGCGGGTATGGCGAGGTCTATTTTCCGGCGCCGTCGAACGCTGGCCAAATCGAGCATAACCGCATTGTCATCAATAGCCTCAAGGCGCAGCATCACGCGTCCCTTATGGAGTTTCTGACGGTGAACCGTGCTCTGCTCGATGAGCTGACAGAGCGGCTCATAACAGAGCGGGAAATTGGCGCGGAAGCTCTCGCGCCGTTCTTCAAGCGAGTGGTATTCACCGACGCCGTGCGACCGGTGCAACTTCACGAGGCGTAAGACATGAACAAGAACGTCGGTCACCGTGATATCTTTATCTCATGATGAAGTGCGCCACATACTTGAATGAAGGGGATTAGGTCCATGACTACGTACAAAATCGGTGACAAGTCTTACGGCGCGGACGATACGCGATTGAATGATGCTTTGGCCGCTGTATACGGCTCGCCCAACCGACCACTCTGCATGTGCAAGTCCGGCGGAGTCGAAATGTACATTGCCAAGCTCGGCAGACACTACGTCATCAAGCGGATGCCTCATACCGGTTCTGCACACGCGACTTCCTGCGACTCGTACGAACCGCCCGCTGAGCTGTCGGGGCTGGGTGAGGTTATGGGCGGGGCAATCCAGACCAATCTCGAAGATGGTGTGACGACGCTGAAATTCGACTTCGCGCTCACGAAAAACGGCGCACGGGCGGCACCGGTTCAGGGTGGTGCCGAGCACGACTCCGTGAAAACCGATGGGAAGAAGTTGACGTTGCGAGGCACACTGCATTTTCTCTACGACGAAGCCGGCTTGACCCGTTGGTCGCCTGCAATGACAGGTAAGCGCAGTTGGTGGGTGGTGCGTAAGTATCTGATGCAAGCGGCCTCCGACAAGATGGCGAAGGGTGGTTCGCTGTCGGACATGCTCTACATTCCGGAGTCGTTTTCGCTCGAGAAAAAGGACGAAATCACGCGGCGACGGCTCACAGTCTTTAACACACTCGCGAAATCCGAAGGCGCAACGCGGCGGCTCATGCTGCTTGTCGGCGAAGTTAAGGAACTTGGCGACGCGCGGTTTGGCAAAAAACTCGTCGTTAAGCACGTGGCCGACGCTCATTTCATGATGAACGACGACGTGTACAAGCGAATGCTGAAGCGCTTCGAGCATGAGTTGGCGCTTTGGAGCGGCAACGAAAACTCGCATCTTCTCGTGGTGGCAACGTTCAGCGTCAGTGGCGCAGGCGTCGCGTCCATCGAGGAGGCGTCGCTCATGCTGGTGAACGAAAACTGGATTCCGTTCGAGAGTATCGACGAACGAATGCTCGTGGACAACTTGACAAACCAGAAACGTCGATTTGTGAAGGGGCTGCGTTACAACCTCCCATCGACGAATCCGCTGGCAAGCGTCGTGTTGTCCGACACGGCGGAGCCGGTGGCGATGTACATCCTGCCGTATGGCGCGAGCGATCAATATCGGAAGGAGCTGCGCGAGCTTCAAGAAGGCAGCAATCTCAAGTCGTGGCAGTGGGATACGGGCGCCGACATGCCGCATATGCCGCCCCCAGTGAGCAACAACGCGTAGCCGACAACGCCATGCGGGGCCGCTTTCAACTGACTTGGCCTGGGCTCTGACAGATCCAGTTTGCTTCCACTTCGGCTCGGCCCTCGGATTTGCCGAAGTGCTTTGACCGACCGCCATCAGTGCGGTCGGCTTTTTCCCTCCGGAGCGAAAGTCCATGACAAACGGAGCCCGAAAGCTCGATCTATCCTTCCATCCGGACGATTTCGCCGCAATAGAGCAGGCGTCGCGAGTCGCGCAAGTCGAGGCGTCGGAGTTTTGCAAGCTGGCGATTCATGTCGCCGCACGCCAAACGCTCGCTGGCGCTTGGCCCCTCTCATCGTCTGATGATTGGCAGTGTGAAATCTCGACTAAAGATTGACCCGCCGCGCCTGCCCGGTGTGGCCACTTCTGACGTTGGAAATAGGGCGCGTGGACGCCTTCGCTGTTTGCTGGCATACTTGCAAAGCATACATCTGGCACGGTGTCAACATGCTACGCATCAACGACTATCCGCAGCTTCGATTCATCGCTTGGAATCGCCCTGGAGATCAGGTCATTAGCGAAGAGGAAGCGTTCGCCCTCTATGAGCGCAACTGGCGCTACGTCGAGGTGGATAAACTCGAACCGAGCGAGCGCGATTTGATTGACCGCCTTACACACGAGATCGGACACGGGCATCTTCATGTTTAAGCGGCCGCATCACCAGAACATTGTTCGATTTCTTGAGAAGCTCGATGCTGACCTGCTTGAGCGGACAGGCTGCTATTTTGGCGGGGGAACTGCGATTGTGCTCTCCGCCAACGAATATCGGGAATCAATCGATATCGATTTTCTCTGCGCGTCGGCGGAAGGCTACCGTCAGATTCGCGAGCTTGTTTCGGACAATGACATAAACAAGCTAGCGCGAGAGCCCATCAAACTCGTACGCGATGTTCGCAAAGACCGTGACAAGATCTATACGGTCATCGATGCAGGTAGTGGCGAGCGGCCGATAAAGTTTGAGTTGGTGCGGGAGGCTCGGATCCCGATCGAAGGCCAACGGACCGCCCACTTGCCGGTCGCCACGCTTTGTCAAACCGATCTCTACGCGGAGAAAATCCTTGCGAACGCCGATCGGTGGCCGGACCCTAGCGTGATGTACAGGGACGCGATCGACCTCGCCATGATGGTAGATCAATGGGGGCCGATCCCGGGCGTGGCGCTAGCTAAGGCAGAAGCCGCCTATGGCAAAGACGCGATCGGTTCGCTGGTAAAGGTCACGGCTTATCTAAGTAGCAACACGGCCGTTCTCGACAAAGCAGTCGCGCAAATGGGTATGGATCCGACGCTTTCGCCTCGAATCGCGGCTCTCCTGCAAGCGGAAGTGCTTCGGCTAGCTCCTCAAGCACGGTCGCTAGAAGCCGATGACGAGCTTCCGAAATCGCTGGCCGCGACGTTGGCGTCCAAAGGGCTCGTCGTTCAACGCGTGGACGAAACGCAAGGCCGGTATATCGGCAAAATCCTCCTCGTCGCCGATGGATACGCCGTCCAAAATCTCGGGCGCAATACCGCCGCGGCGCATAAACTTTCGGCCGGGTTGGCCGTGCCATCCGTCGGTGACATCTATTCGGTCCAGTACAATCACGGACACGCAGATTGGGAACCGCGCTTGCGAACTGCCCCGGCGCAGAACATTGTCCGCTAGGCCCGCGATCAGCATTTGATGGCATCCAACGGCTCGACACTCGGCCGGTCAAGGAGTGTCGGCTTTTCAGCAGTTGTTGCCCCACCCTCGCGCGGCCACCCGGATTCTCGACTTCATGGCATCGGCGCATTTCGCCCTGAGCCTAACCGCGAAGGGGACGCCGCTCGCTCCCGCTTCGGCACAAGTATTGCCGTCGCATCACAAACACCGGAGGAGCGGCTATGGGGAGGTGGGCGAAGAAGGGCAGTGCCAGCCGTCGAGCGGTTCGATCCGACGACGACACCATGCCGGCGTTCATAGAGCCGGCCCTAGCTGTCTTGGTCGCGCGGCCGCCGGAAAGCGGCACATGGGCTTACGAGATCAAGTACGACGGATATCGAATGCTCGCTCGCTTGGACGCCGGCAATGTCCGTATCCTGACCCGCAATGGCCACGACTGGACAGACCGTCTACCGCACCTTCGCGCCGCGCTCGGGCGGGCGCCCGTAGAGCGCGCGTGGCTCGACGCCGAGGCCGTCTGGTTTGACGCTAATGGTCGGCCCAGCTTCAACGGACTGCAAAACGCATTCGACCGCCGACGCACCGCCGGCATTTCGCTTGTCGCGTTCGATCTGATGTGGCTCGACGATGCGGATCTGCGGCCGCTGCCTTGGCGCGACCGACGCGCAGCGCTGAGCGCAATCATTGGCGACATCCGCGGGCCGGAGGTCCGGTTCTCCGAAGTGATCGAGGCGGCGCCCGAGGCCATACTGGCATCCGCATGCGAGCTCGGCCTCGAGGGGATCATCGGCAAGCGGGTCGACGCACCGTATCGCTCCGGCCGATCGGATCGCTGGATCAAGCTCAAATGCAACCGTCGGCAGGAATTCGTCATTGGTGGCTTCTCGCGCCGCAAGGGCGCTGCCGCCGGGGTACGTGCGGTGCTGCTCGGTGTGTACGAGGCGGGCGGCCAGCTGCGGTACGTCGGGCACGTCGCGCCGCGCTTTACGCCGCGCCAGGCACGGGAATTTGAGGACCGCCTGACCGCCTTGGCCCGCAAGCGATCGCCGTTTGCCGACGCGCCTGAGCCCGACGGCGATCGCGAATTCCACTGGCTGAAGCCCGAGCTTGTCGCCGAGGTCGCGTTTCTCGAGTGGACGCCGGGCGGGCAGCTGCGTCATCCGTCGTTTCAAAGCCTGCGTGCCGACAAGCCGGCGCGGGCCGTGACGCGCGAAGCGCCGGCCGCGCCAGGTGCCGACGTCGAGCACGCTCCGCGCTCGAGGTGACGCACCGGTCGGGCCCCTGTAGAATCGTTGCGCCGGAATCCGCGAGATCGCCATGGTGGCGTGAAGCCGCCGGCATGCCGTGGCAGTGAGTAGACCTGGCGGCAAACTATAGGAGACCGATCCTGTCGATCGATCCTTCCGAGAAGACCACTACGATGAAAACGCTGACGATCAAAGTCGATTCGAACCAAACGGTGTCCTACAAGGCCGAGATCATGGAAGGCACGCCTCCAGAAATGGGGACGCTCTACACCATCTACGATGACCAAGGAAAGCAGGCGCCCCAGTCGCTGACCATTACCGCGGGTAAGACCGTCAATGTTGTGATTTTTACGGGCATTGAGGTCAAGGATGGTCGCGCGTACGGCTTCGACTACACGGTCACCAAAGCTCGCACGGGCGAGTTGGGCGCGTTCGTCTCGTACTCGTGATCGCGCAGCGGGGCGCGTAACGCCCGCCAACCGGCTGAGGCCTTTTCTTTCAATCGTTTCAATGCCGCTAAGTCTCGTTTGCGGCCCGGTCGTTCGAGCCTTTTAAGCGGGAGGCACCGGATTCCCGTAGACTCAATCGCCCCATATGGATAGACAAAGCGATAGACATGGGCGCAGAAATTTGTTATAGTCTGCTCCGAGTCGGGAGTGCTGACCTATCTATGCAGCGCGTTGGGCGATTGTCCCACCTGGCTTACCAATTCTTCGCGGGCCGCACCAAGTGCGGCCCGTTTTCGTTTCTGTCGCGAGGAAGCGCATGTACCTGTCGTATCTGGACGAGTCGGGGTCGCCAGGCGATCGCAATACTCCCTTTTTCGTGCTCGGTGGGGTCGCAATCTTTGAGCGCAAGACCCACTGGATCGAGCGCGAACTGGACGCCATTGCCGATCGCTACCAACAACAGATCGGTCAGTATCTTGAGCTGCACGCCAATCCGATGCGCAGCGGCAAAGAAGGCTGGGAAAAACTCACCGTCGCAGAGCGTACCCAAGCTGCAGCTGACGTCATCCGCATAGCGAAAAACAATCAGCTGAAGATCTTTGCCGCCGTCGTCGAGCAGAACCAGTTTCTCAGCGCCGCCGACGTGCTGCCTTACTGCTACGAAGTGCTCGCAACCAAGTTCGATGACTACCTCGCGTACAAGTATCAACGCCACGGCGACGCGCAGCGCGGGATCTTCGTGCTTGATCGCAAGCGCACGCAGGAAGAAAAGGACATGCAGGTGCTGCACCAGACGTTTAAGCTGGTCGGCCACGGGAACGGCCGGTTGCGCAATTTCGCCGAGGTGCCGATGTTTGCGGACTCGAAGTCTACCCGACTGATTCAGCTAGCCGACAGCATTGCGTATTGGATTTTCCGGCGCTATGCCTCTCGGGACGACTGGGGTTGGCGCGAGCTGCACACGCAGTTCGCGAATCTGGGAAACGGCCGGAGCGGGCTCCACGAAGTTCTCGCGCCGGACACCCCAGCCGCTCTGCAGGCCATGCAAACATCCCCGTGGCCGTTCCCGGCCCCGTTGCCGGCTGCTGCTGCTGCTCAGGGAGCGCCGGTCGCCGTAGCCGCTGCACCGCGGCTGGTGCCGGGAGCAGTGATCACCGCCTGACGCAAAACCCGGCTCCGGTCGGGTTTTTCTTTCGACATTTCAATGCCGCTAATTCGTATTAGCGGCATTACATTTAATACGCAAAAACCGGTATAGTGCGCTTTGACCCTCAGCGAGCGGGGCGAAAAGTAGGGGTTTTCACTAGGTTCGGCGATTTTCAGGCGAAATGGGCTTAGCCGGCCGGTTCTTCGCGCTATACGGTCGGCAGGCCGCGAAGGGCGACCTGCCCCGAGACCGGCAGGCGGGCGGCCCTGCCGGGCAGCGTAAGAGATTGCCCATGCGCAAGTTTGTTCGCCGCTGGCTGCTGCGGGTCACGGCCGCGGTCCTGCTGGTCCTGCTGTTCGCCCCGTCGGCCCACTGATATCCGCCCGCCCCGCGCGGGGCGGTTTTCACCATCGATCACACCTGAGAGACCATAAAGCTGCGCCCGAACGGGCTCGACAAGCGCCCCGTCGCGCGGCCGGAAACGAGCACGTTGCCGGCTGCCGCCGCGGCAGGCACGCTCGCCTGACCGGGTAAAAGACGACTATTAGGCATATACAAAGACGCGATGAGGTGCTACAGTCCGAATATGACTAATAGACATACCGCTGAAGGAGCACCGCCGTGATCCATACCATCAAACGCCGGCCGCGCCCGGATAGTCCTGCGCCCGACGAGATTGTCGCGCTGCGCCAGCGCGCCGGCCGCACGCAAACGCAGGTGGCCTTGCTGCTACGGGTGAGCCTGCGTCAGGTTCAGCGTTGGGAACGCGGCGAGCAGGACATGCCCTCGGCGACGTGGCGCTTCTTCAAGCTGACCTGCGGGCACTATTACCCGGTCGATTTCGAGCGCGTGGAGGACTTCGAGCGTGATTGGGACGGCCTGCGCGACCGGAAGCGCGACACCATCGAGCATGGCGACACGGTCGAACTGCGCGCACTGGACGGCCCCCGGATGCGGGCAGTCGTGTGGCTCGATCGCGAGCACGACGGCCTCGTCGACGAGGAATCGTATGGTGCGATCGTGCGCGAGTTCCCCGACCACCCTGCACAGGCGCAGGTCGGCAAGTTCCGGATAGACGACCGCGTGACGTTTGCGCGTTCGAATGTGATTCACCTGACGCAACGGCTGCCGGCAATGCCGGTTGCGCAGTCCTGAGACAACCGAGGCCAACATCAATCGGAGTTGCCATGCCAGAAGTCAGCCGTTTTCCGGAAGGGCTCGCCATCCACGGCGAGCGCTACAGCGTCGTCATCCAACCGCGTTCCTATGCGAAGCGGACGCCGGGGGCATGATGACGACGAACATTTCAATCAAAGCGCTGGCTGCGCAGCACAAAGCGATTCAGGCGAAGCAGTCCGCACTTTACAAGAAGGCCACGCAGCTGGAGATTGATCTGAACGCCGCGTTTGGCGAAGGCCAGATTTACGCCGTCAGCGACAACACCATGCTGGAATACGACGCTCCCGATGAAGGCGTCTACGGGCGGCTTTGCTACGACGGCGAGGGACTCAAAGCGCTCTACCGGCATACCGACGACGATTTGGAAGACTATGCGCACGGGGTCACTGAAGACGAACGCAGCTACCGCAGCAAGGCACTGGTCAACTGTTCGACGGAGTGGCTTGATCGTTTGCTGGCTCCCGAGCAGCTGCAGTCGCTGTTCGCCAACCTGGGCGGCGAACTGAACAAGCGGCAGGGGAAGATCGACCAGTCCCACGCCGCGCTCGATGCCATGCTGGCAGCCGACTCGGCCGAGATTGAAGCCCAGATGAGCGCAAGCGTGGCGGCAATGAACAGCGACGCGGTCGCGCAGACTTGGCAGGACGCGCTCGACGCCACGCATCTGGAGACGGCCGACGCCCTCACGCGCTCGACACGCATGCTCGAATCGGTCTGCACCGCAATCCTGCGCGAGCGCGATGTCGAATTGCCGAAGGACAAGTCGCTGTCGCCACTCCTGAAGGCGTGCGTCAATAATCTTGGCCTGCCCGATCTGCCCGAATTGCAGTCTGATGTGAAGCAGTTACTCGGCGGCGTCGCTTCAATCTGCGGCGGAGCGGCCGCGCTGCGCACGCACTTCGGCACCGCGCACGGTGCGTCCAGCCATTTCGCGCCGCTCGATGCCGCATTCGGCGTGCTGGCGAAGAACACCTGCGCGGCCGCTGCGATTTTCCTGATCGACCGGCACAAGAACGGCGGCGGCTCGCCGTCCGTGGACGGGAAGGCGTGAGCACCGCGGTTCTCGTCGACGTGCGTACGCGCCTCGTCGACGGTCGGCGCATGTCCGATCTTAGTAACGATGACGAACGCGACATTGCGGAGCTGCTCGATGCGATCGACGAAGAGCTCGTTGCCATCCGGGACAACGCAACCTGGGCGGTCGATGCGCACCGGAAGTCGCCACGGGAGCGCCTCACTGTCACGCTGGCGCACGCTGTCCTGCATCTCGAAGACAACTATATTCGGGATTTGGTCCGCTGTATCTGGCGTCAACTCATCGAGGAGCGAATTTTGACGTGAGGACACAGATCGCTATGCGTGAGGGAGGTGTCGTTAAACAGCTTTTCTATGCAGCCACGCCGGAATTCGTGCGGCTGTTCATCGAAGATTCGTCGGCGGCCGGCGATCTATTCGCGCTGGTGCAGCACGGCGATCCGCCATTGCACGTGACCGACGTGCCCCATCTTGACTGGAGTTAACACATGCCTCGTACCGATTCCCCAAAGCAGTCAGCCCCACCAGCGCCGAAGCACGTCGACGGCGTCGTGTTTTGCCTCGCACTACATGAAGGTCGCTGGATGGAAACGATAGGCGTGCCGTTCGAGCACCGCGGTCGAACCTGGGCCGTGCATCGCACCACGCTGTCCCATCCACGCATGCCGGCGATGTATTCCGTGTCCGACGTGGAAACGGGCCGCGGCGTGGGGAGCATCGTGGAGCGCTCGATCGACGCCGCGCGAGCCGCCGCAATCGAGATCATCGACCGAACCACGCCCGAGCAGTGGGCCGAGTTTTTCCCGAGCGAAAAGCCGCGCGCGCCGGCGCCCGCGGCAAAGGCCTGATCGATGGCGAATCAGCCTCAGCAGCTCACGCTGCCCCCGCTGCGCACCTACAGCCGGACCGAGTTCACGGCGCTGCGCGCCCGCGTGAAAGGCTTGCCGATCGCGACGATCGCGCGACTCTACTTCGACGCCGATACGACCGACCCGCTCGACGTCGAACGCCTGCTGCGCACGATGCGTGACGACCTCGTGGCGCGCGCTCTGCAGGAGGGCTCGCCGGTGCTGGTGTCACACTTGCAGGCCTCGATCGCGAAGTATGGCGAACCGCGTCTGACGCCTGTGTCCTTGCAGATGATCGAGCAAGCAGCCGGCGCGTGGGCCGCCGCGACGCCGGCCGCCGATCATCCGGTGAGTCGCTGGTGGCGGCCGCTCGTCGCCGACCGGCTGGCCGGGGAGGGGATCTTCACGCTCGGCGAGCTCGTGGCGTTCTGCAATCGCCGCGGCGGTAGCTGGTGGCGCTCGGTGCCGCGCATCGGCGCCGGCCGCGCCCGCGCGCTGGTCGCGTGGCTGCGCCGGCATGCCGACACGATCGGTCGATCGGTCGACGCCGACGTCGATACCGCCGAGCCGTTGATGCTGGCTGGGCAGACTGTCGAGCCCGCGCGCGAACAACTGGTGCCCCTCGAGCGGCTGGCGCTGCCGCACGCGCTGTCCGGTGCGGCCGGCACGAATCGCGCGTCGGTGTATTCGTACATCCAGGCGCCGCACGACCTGGCGGCCGTAAGGGCGTACCTGAGCCGCTACGCGGGCCAGGACGCGACGCAGCGCGCGTATCGACGCGAGCTCGAACGGCTGCTGCTGTGGGCGATCGTCGAGCGTGGCGTCGCGCTGTCGTCGATGCAGGTCGAGGACTGCGAGGCGTATAAGGCATTTCTCGCGGCGCCGTCCGCCGCGTTCAGCGGGCCGCCGGTGTCGCGGGCCTCCGGTCGTTGGCGACCTTTCGGCCCCGGTGGCCTGTCCGTCGAGAGCCAGCTGTATGCAGTCCGCGCGATACGCGCCGCATTCGAGTGGCTGGTGAAGGTCCGCTACCTCGCGGGGAATCCGTGGTCGGCCGTGATCGACCCGAAGCCCGTCAAGCGCGCTAAGCGCCTGCAGGTGGGCCGAGCGTTACCGTTCGACTTGTGGACGCGCACGCGCGCCGCACTGGCCGACTTGAGCGAGGGTCCCGGCCCGCATGCAATGCGGTGGCGGGCGGCTCGCGCGCTGCTCCTGCTGATGGGGGACGCGGGACTGCGCATCGCGGAGGCGACTGCGGCGTCGCGGGACGCATTGGAGCTTCATCCAGCCGATGGCGAGATCCCGGCAACATGGGAGCTGCGGGTCATCGGCAAGCGGCGCAAGGAGCGATTCGTGCCCCTGGGTAACCCGTGCGTCGACGCGCTACGCGCCCACTGGCGTGACCGGGGACTGGACTTCGACGCTCCGGACGGCGCACGGACGGCGGAGAGGGCCCTGATAGCACCGCTGGTCATCCCCCGTACCCCGCGGGCACGCGAGAAATTCGCGCACGACGACGAAGCCCGCGACGGCGCATTGCCGAAAGCGGCGGGTGGGTATTCGGTGCGCGGCGCCCGTGGCCTCGCGCAATGGGCGGTTGAGCAATTGCTCGAGAAATTGCCCGATCTGACCGAAGCCGAACGGCGGCGGCTCGCCGATCTTTCGCCGCATGCGCTTCGCCACACCTTCGGCACGCAGTCCGTTGCGACTGACGTGCCGCTCGACGTCGTCCAGCAGCTCCTCGGCCACGCTTCCCTGCAGACAACATCGGTCTATGTCACGGCGGAGGAAAAGCGGCGTCGATCCGAGATCGCGAAGTATCATGCTCGCCTCACGCGCAGCTCCTAAACCGAGGGTTTGGCCGCATGAACGCGGTTTGCGCAAGCCTCGCACCGCTTGGCAGCGCAGGCGGGGGCGCTCGCGCTACAATCCCATCGAACGTCGTGGGCGACGATGATATCGGCCGTGTGCTGTCGTACACGTCCGGGGCGTCGAAGTAGCCGGTCTCTCGCCGCACGCAGCGAAGCCACCCGTGCCGCAAGACGTAATCAAACAAGGCTTCGAGCCCGGAATCCCTCTGGCCGCACTAAAATTTCTGACGTTGGAAACGCGCTCTTGCGTTGACCGCACGCTTCTTCACCGCGGCTCCCGCGGCCGTCGCTTCGGGTAACGGATCATCACGTAGAAAAAAAAGCCCACCAGCACCACAACAAACCCGACGAGGGTACCCAACATCTCTATCCCGAAAAGCCCCATGCGAATGAACGGTGCAGCGAGCATCGTCAGTAATCCGACCAGCATTGTCACAGCCTGCCTCCCAGTCGTTGGCGCAAAGACATGCCCGGCAGTGTACACGCCGAGGTTATTCCGGCGCCAAACCGCGACAGCGACCTAGCGGTTTCCGCGGGCGGAACGCGCCTTTACTGGCTGAACAGTAGCCTTGCCAGACTGATACCGGATCGTAACAGGCCGCCCCTGCTCGGGAGGGTTCGCGAACGCACTGCGCTCGTGGATGACATAGGTGTTGCGACCAGTTTCTTGAGCAAGGAAGCGCATGTTCTGCGCGACAATTGGCCCGACATAACGCTTATCTTGTGTTATGGCGTTCTCCATGCGTGCCTTGCCGTTGTGCGCGCGCACGAGCTGTTCGATGTCGTTGTCGTTAGCGCTTACGGTAGTGGGCAGCGACTGCGATACCCTCGCCGCGCTTCGTGCCTCGCGCTCGACGGACCGAAGCGCTCCCATCTCCTGGCGGATCTGTTTCTCGAGGCCGCGCAATTCGGCATTCTGGATAACGATTCCCTGTTCGACGGCCATTCGCATCATTCGCTGCTTGAAGGCAAAGTCCCCGCCACTGATACGAATGCCATCTTTCCACTTGTCGGCACCGTACCGGAGACCGAGGGAAAGAGCATCGTCGGAAACGTCCCTGCGGCCAAAGGTGATTTTCTCGCCTTCGTCGCGGAACGCTTCTGCGCCGTCTTTGAACTGATAAGAGACCCGCCCGTTTTTAGCGACCCGCCACACCAGGTCGCCGAAAGTACGCGCGTGCGGGTCGGTGTCTTGTGGCGACGCCGGCATGATCGCGTTCGCCTCGGCATCTATCGCATCGCGCGCCTCCTTTTTTTTTCGGTCACGACCATCCTGATAAATCATCCCACGTAGGGCGCTGATCGCCGCCTCGTCGCCAAGCTGGGCCTGCTGCTCAACCCACTCCCTCCATGTCGGGACAGGCGGTAGCAATTCGCGGCGGACGCCGCGCTCTTTCCGGATCTGCTCGACGAGCTGTTCGCGCGCGCGAGTCATGGTGATCTTGGCAAGCATGTAGGCCTGCTGCTTTTGCGCCGGCGTCAACGACGCATCCTTGCGAATTGCCACACGCTTCTGGAGATAGGTCTCACGCAGCTTCTCATGCCGCTCCCGGTCCTCGGCGACGAATGGCATCAAAAGCTTACGGGCTTCCGCCTGCCTTTCACGTGCGGCTTTCTCCTCGAGCTTGAAACGTGCGTGCAATGCGTCGCGCAATGCCTTGCGCGCGAGTCGCGATTCAAGTCGCTTATGCGGATCGCGCTTGTATGTTCGTTTCGGCTCGACCTCCAGATCTGGCGAACGCGCCTCGAACGCTCCCAAACGCTCCTCTAACTCCTTGCGCTTCAGGAAACGGAAAGCGGCCGAGGCGCTAACAGCCAACGGCTTGCCGAGTTTCTCCGGCGTGTCGTCGCTGACGTCCACAACCTTCCATCCGCCCCCGCCCGCGTCGCGTAGCTCGAGACCATGTTGAGCGAGTACGCGATGAATGTCCTGCCATGACGATGTGGCCTTGTCTTTGAGAACGGCTTTGAGGTCCGTGGCGGGTTCGCGCTTGCACCAGGTTTCTAGTGATTCTTCCCCGGTCCAGACTTCGGCGCGGCGGGCGCCCGGTCGCGTAGGCACAAGATCGGGGTCAACGTAGTCGTCATTGCGAACAATGTGCTTCTTGCCGTTGACTTCCACGACCTGAAAGATGCCGTTGTCGTGGTGCCAGCCGTATTTGATTTCAGCCTCGCGTGCCGCGCGATGGAGCTTCACGTAATCGCGGTAAGTGTCGGCCGCAACGAAGGTTTTCGGATGAACCCGATTGACCTCGATGTGTGCGTGCAGGTTGTCGGTGTTCGCGTGGATTGCGATGATGTACTGATGCTCGGACATGCCGAGAGCAGCCAGCGTGTCGCGAGCGGCCGCGAAGATATCTTCGGTCTTGGGCCGCTCGTGCTCGGGCCATGAAAGGATGTAGTGGTAGACCGCCTCCTTCACGCGCCCGTCAGCTCGCTGCGCAACGGCATACATTTCGGCCGGCGCGTTCGCCAGGGAAGTGACGTTGCCGATCTCGACGCCGATGGTCTTCTCGACATTCTCGCCAAGGGCGTTCAGCACGCTTTCCTTCGTGATGTACTGGGTCAGATTGGCCCAACCATATTTGTCCGGTGGCTCGCCGGATTGTTCGATGCCCTCGGTGACGTACTTGGCGAGCTGTTTGAACGAGGACTTGCCGTCACGACGGCCAGGAACGATTTTCGGAATCACGCTGCGTCCCCGCTCTGCCAGACGCGCCCGATCGCGGCGCAGATGGCCTGCATGGTCTGATCCATCACGGCAGCGGTTGGCGCGGCGTCGCCGGCGCTCATGCCGAGCAAGGTGGCATGGATCGCCTTCAACTCGTCGGCGCACTCTCGAAGCAGATTGATCGCGTCAACGTCTGGCCGCTGCCGAGCCGACCGTCCGAGGCCGGCACGCGTCAGGTACTCAGTCACGGTCAAGGCGCGGTCGCGCGCCTTTTCTTCGATCGCAGTTTTGTCCTCGGCGGTCATGCGGAGGCGGATCGACACACTCTTTTGAGCTTCACGCGGCTTTGGCATTTTTATTTCACTGATGTACGGGTCTCGGGGCGAAGCCCTGAGTTCAATGGAAAGGCTAAAAGTGCGAAGGGCGCCGAAGGCGACCGAGAACTTTTAGCCGGTGTATCCGCGCGACTTGTCGCGTGGATACATTCCCTATCCTGTCCTAGAAGTATCGCAGGCAGTAGTGGATAGTCTAGTGGATGAAATAGCGAATCGGCAAGCGTAGCGATCGGTGTTGGTTTGCGCCACTCGTGGCGCAAACCTTCAATGCACGCGCCCGTAGGGCGCCACGGGTGTCTCGGCGGGGGCTTCGGCGTCGCCTGAACGGGTGCTATTATTAAATCCGTTTTAGGATGCCTTCGTAGGCGTAAGGGTATGAAAAATGGCGACTCAGAAGCGGCTGCAAAAAGAGGATATCGAGAGGGCACGACAGGTATTGCTCGCCGCAATCTACAGCGAGCTGCCAGATGACCGATTCATCAAGAAACAAGCGGTCAGACAGTTGCTCAGTACGCTGATCGCGGCCCGAGATAGCGGTATGCCGTTCGAGAAGATCGCGGAGGTGCTGAAGTCCGCCGGCCTGGAGATTTCCTCGGAGACCTTGCGTTCGTACTTCTTCGAATTGAAGACGCAGGAAGAGCTGGCGGCGGAAGCGCAGCGGCACGCGAAGAAAGTCCTGCAGACGAAGAGCGCTCTGGAAAAAAGGGCGCTCGAGCAACACGTCGAACACGCGGCGAGTATCGCTGTGGAGCACGTGCGGCGAGTGCAGGGATCGCCCCGGCTGGTCAATGCGTTCTCAACTGGCTCAGAACCGTCGGCTTCAAGTTCAAGCCCAGCCGAAGCGCAAACGATGACCGGTCGCCAACCGAGTGTTACAAAGCTTACAGGTGCGCGACCGGCTTCGCCGGCCGCGCCGATTCTGCCGCAAGCGGCAGAATCGGCGCGGGTTGATAGTGAGAAAGGCGGAGGGTCGGGTGGCGAAGGCGGGGCCTTTTCGGTACTTCCAACGTCAGAAACACAGAGCGCGCCTATAGCCTCAGACGGCGAGGAGGGCGCGTTGACGTTAGCCGCGATCGAACAAGCCAGCTTGGCAACGGATGAAAGGGCGGTCTTGGAGGAAGATGTCGAGCTGCGGGGGGATTTGGTGTTTTACGTATCCGGCAAGCCGTTCCACGGCAGCCTAACGAAGAAGCAGATTCATTTGTTGAAGACTGTCGGTCGGATCATTGCGCCGACCAAGGGCAAGTCCAGCAAGGACTTCGTGGCGATGCCCCCAAAACTGTAAGAGCATCGCCGACCGTGGCCGGGTGATCGCGCTGGTCACACTTTGCGCGTAACTCCGATGCCGGGATTCTTCGGTCAGGGTGATCGTGTCGCCGACGTCGAGCAGCGCGATTTCCCATATGTCCGCGCACGCGAAGCCGCGTCCTTCGTTGAAGAAGCCGGGGGCGCGGCTGCCCTCGATGTCGCCGGGGTAGGCCGGTGCCTTCCAGCGCACGGTGAATTTCGGTTTCGTTTTCAGCGTCGTATTGACCGTTGTTGCGGGCGCGGTTAGTCAGGTCGCAGCTGCGCGGAACAGGGTACGCATCGGACGTTCGAAGTCCGCGCATTTCGGATTCGTCCACCTCTCATGGTCAGTTGTCGTCAAACATTCCGCGCTGGCGCTCGATCGGCTCGAACACCTCGCGCTCGGGGCGCATCAACACGATCGCCTCGTACCCGCGCACGTCGCGGAAGCAGGCATAGCTGGCCGGCACGGTATACGTGTGGCCTATCAGCTCGCCGTCCTCGTACACCGGCTCGCGGGTCATGACGCGTCCTTATGGATCGTGTGACAGCGGGTACAGCGGTACAGAGTGTCCATCGTTAATACCTCCGTGGGATGCCCACCGCAGCGGGCAAATCACCGCGTTCAGACCTCGTGGGACGCTACGACTTCGCGTTCGGCAACTTCGGTGCTGAAGGACGCGAGTCCGTCTCTGCGCAGGGCTTCCAGCGCGTTCTCTCCGGCTGCGTCCTCGTCGTCCCCTTCGATCTTGATGGTGTGGCGCACCGTTTCTTCAATGGTTACGTGGAACTTTGGCATTTCTCTGTCCTCAGTGTGGTGTGATTGCCGGCAGGGCGGGCGCGGTTGGTGAGGCGCCGGTCTCGGCGATCGCCCCGATGATCGCTGCGCAGCGCTCGATAACGCGAGCGCGATACGCCGGGCCTTGGGCCCGCATGAAGTCGGAGATCTCCATCATTGCGCCATTGTTCAGTTGCGCCAGGTTCGCCAGGAATTCAGCAATCGGCGTCGATGCAAGCGGCGTAGGGGTCTTGGCATTACTCACGTCGTTCTCCTGTAGTGGCGGGGCGGTCAGCCGGCAGCCAGCTCGGCGAGGGCTTCGTCGACCTTCTTCCGGGATGCGCTGCCCTGCGCGGCGCAGCGGCGGCGCAGCGCGTGCGCGAGCTGCCATGCCTCGTCCGTGAACGTGATCCAGTGCGTCGGCAGCCTCAGGCCGGAGAGCGATTCGAGCAGTCGAGCAGGGATGCGCCCGACGGTCAGGATGCCGGCGTCCGCGAACCTGCGCAGCGCGGTCATGTCATCGGCGTTCATGCGCTCGCCTTCGAGCAGGCCGCCGGCGTCCACGCAGCAGGTTTCGGCGTAGAGGATGATGCTGCGCTCCACCTTCGTGAGTGCGTCGATATCGATGTTGGTCATGGTCCTGGTAGTGGTAGTGTGATTGCCCGCAGGGCGGGCGCGGTCGGTCAGGCGCGCGTCGTTGCAAGCTGCGTCGGCTCGTTAAAGGAATTGAGGCGAAGCGCGCTCCCCGCGAGCAGCGTGTGGCAGACGTGGGCAGAACAACCTCCTGCCGGCATCACATCCGGCGCATCCAGCGGGCGGCCCATGCTGAACAGGTGCGGTTCGTCGGCCCATTCGGTCTCTTTGCTGATGTGGTGCCAGCCGGGATGGGCGCCGGTGCCGGCGATGTCGAGGTTCTTCACGTCGTTCTCCTGGAGCGGGCCGGATTGGTCAGGCCGTGTACGTGCCGGCGATCAACTGCGCCGCAAGGTGCGCGGCGAGGTAATGGCTGAAGCTGGTTTCGCTTCCGGCCGTGTCGCGGCATTCCGATTGCATGCGGCGGCTGATAGCGCGCGCGAGGCTGGCGTGTTTCTTGAAAAGTGCGGCGCACTTGCTCATGTCGTTCTCCTGTAGCGGGCGCGGGTTGTCAGGCGGCTGCTTCCCGCCAGCAAAAGTCCTCAAACGGCAGCGGCGTTTCCCCCGCCTCGATCAATCCGGCGCAATAGCAGTCGTACGCGGCGAAAATTGCTTCAATGGTCATGCACATGGTTGTTCTCCTGTAGCGGGCTGGGTTGGTCAGGCGATTACCGCGATCGCGGCGTCGATGCGCGCGCGCAGCGCGGCGTGGCGCGGGCCGTTGATGCTCACATGCGAAGGGCATCCGTCGATGCGCCGCTTGGCGATCGTGGAGTAGTCGCCCCGGAACATCCAATACTCGCGCGCGCCGTCGACGACCTTGTATTGCGGTGCGCCGCTGACCGTGCAGACCAAAAATGCGACCATCGTCGTTCTCCTGAAGTGTGAAGTGGGCGGGGTCGGTCAGGCGATCAACGCGGCGTAGAGTTCATCAAACATCTCTTCGGCGTCTGCTGCGTTCTCGATCTCTCGCACGCGATCGTGGTATGCGTGACCCGTCGGAATGTCGAAGCAAATGCCCCCGACCATTCCGATGCGCACCCCCGGCATGTCCGTGCGCGCGACGAAGTAGTCGTCGTTGTTAAACAGGAATTCCGTAATCCGTCCGCGTTGCATCGTCGTTCCCCTTCAAGTCGCGTCGATTGATGACAACGACAGTGTACCCATTGGGTCCCAATAGCACAATGGTTTTTTTATCTTTTTTCTCTTGACCCGAAAACCCATTGGGTACATCATGCGTACTCACCCATCTCATGGAGCGACGCAAAAAAATGGACATCCTCTTCGTCATCTTCATCGTCTGCCTGATCCCCTGCGTAGCCAAATTCGGCGTGCCGGAAGACCATCGTGGCAACTCGATTGGCGCGATCAGCTCGTAACGCGATAGGTGAGCTTTTTCGGGAAGCGAACCAGACTTTTAGGAGCCTCTAATGAACATGGAAAAGAACGCCTATGACGCGCGTACCGGCTCACGTGAGCCGATCGACGTTAATCCTTTTGTCGACTCGCTCGGCATCCTGTATGCGCTTGGCTTCGTTGCTGTTGCAATCGCAGCCTACCGAACAGGGATGCGGCATGTCCTTGGTGTCCTGCCATTGTGGGCGATCGTAGCGACGATTCTCGCGGCCGGTTGTGTGCTGATGCACTGGGCGAAGTGGAGCGAGCCGGTTTTTCTTTGTCCGTTGGCCGTTGTCTGGACCTTTCAAGCGCTCTGGCTAGTGACGGTCGATAGCGTGAACACCATCTACCCGCGGATCGCGTCTGTTACGCCACTCGCCGACCCCGTCATCGTGCAGTGGGCAATAGTGGCTTCAACCATTGGATTCGGCGCAGCAGCCGTATTTGCTCACTTCAAAGTGATTTTAATAAATCGATGTGCAGTCGCCGCACCCGAACAGTCCGAAACCACCGTTCTTGTAACGCGTTCCATCGAGGTCAAACCGTGAACAGCGCCATCACCATCCCGACCGAGATTCGCCACGGTCATCTCTTCTGCGGCCTCGGCGGCGGAGCCAAGGGTTTCAATGAAGGTCATGCGCGCGTCGGCGCGCTCGAGGCCCGCTTCCGGTGCGTCGGCGGTATTGACGTTAATCCTGCAGCGATACGCAATTTTCAGAAGCTTGCAGGCGTGCGGGGAACGGTGTTGGATCTCTTCGATCGGGACCAATACAAAGCATTCCACGGCGTCGAACCGCCTCGGCATTGGCGCGAAGCGATGCCTTCGGACATCGTTCGTGCGATGGGAGGAGAACGCCCGCACATTTGGTTTCTCTCCGCACCGTGCAAAGGATTTAGCGGGCTTCTCGCCGAAAGTAGCAGCAAAACACCGAAATACCAGGCGCTCAACCGTCTCACGCTACGTGGCATCTGGTTGGCTCTTGAAGCGTACGTCAACGATCCGGTCGAGCTGATCGTATTCGAGAACGTCCCCCGCATTACCTCCAGGGGCCGACACCTGCTCGACCAGATTATCGATATGCTGCGCCGCTATGGGTATGCCGTGTCGGAAACGACTCACGACTGCGGTGAACTGGGCGGCCTTGCTCAGTCCCGCAAGCGATTCCTGTTGGTCGCACGACATGTCGAGAAAGTACCGCCGTTTTTGTATGAACCTGAAAAGAAGACCTTGCAGGCGGTCGGCACGCTGCTCGGCAGAATGCCGCTGCCAGGCGATACGGCCGGCGGCCCAATGCACCGCATCCCGTCCCTACAATGGAAAACGTGGGTCCGGCTCGCGTTCGTAGAAGCCGGAAGCGACTGGCGCAGCCTCAATAAGCTTGCCGTCGAAGACGGATATCTTCGCGACTATCTGCTCGTGCCCGAGATGCACAATGGCGCGCTTGGCGTACGTCGCTGGGAGGAGCCGTCGGGTGTAGTTGCTGGTGCGAGTCGACCGATGAACGGATCGTTCTCAGTAGCCGATCCTCGCGCGCCGGCCGACGCGCTCCATTATCGAAACTATGGCGTCGTGGATTGGAATGATTCGAGCGGCGCAATCATTGGCGTCAAATCTCCGGGACAAGGCATGTTCTCGGTTGCGGACCCGCGCGCCGTGCCATCGGCGCGTTGGAACCACGGGCAAAACTACGGCGTGGTTGCATGGAGTGACCCTAGCGGCGCGATTAGCGGACAGCAATGGCCCAATCAAGGTCGGTTCGCTGTCGCAGACCCTCGACACAACGGCACGCCGAAGCACAACAATGAGTTTCACATCGTCCCGTGGAACGGTGCCGCAGGTGCAGTCACGAGTGCGCACGGGACTGGACAATGTGTGCAGGACCCACGCTCCACTACGAGCGTCGAGGGTGCCGAAAAGTACGGCGTGACCTGCTCCGACGAGCCCCGCGGCACTGTCATCGCGCGTAGCGATAGCGGGAAAGGGGCCTACTCGGTCGCCGATCCCAGGCCGCCTGCGGGGCCGCTGTTCAGCAAGTACAAGGTGACAGACTGGGCCGGCCATGCTGGCACCGTCATAGGAGGTGACGATCAGGGCGCCTATGCGGTCGCAGATCCTCGATCAGGCATTCAACGCGAGAAGGGCGACAACTATCTCACCGCGGGCCACTACGGGGTCGTTTCGTGGGATCAGCCGTCAGGCGCTGTATCCTCGGCCGCGTGTCACGATAATGGCCGTTGGTCCGTTGCCGATCCCCGACTACCTGCCGCGAACGAGAAGACCATCGCAGTAATTCGCTCCGTCGACGGGACGTGGCATCGCCCCTTCACGACACTTGAACTCGCGGTTCTCCAAAGCCTCGTCGATCCCGAGGAATATCTAGAATTGGATGGTCTGTCGGATCAAGAGTGGCGCGAGCAAATCGGGAATGCCGTGCCACGACTCGCGGGGAAGGCCATAGCCAGCGTGATGGGAACCACGCTTTTGCAGGCCTGGTCGGGAACCACTAGTTCGGTGAGCAAGCAACCGATATGGGTACGCAACGTGGCTATTGCTCTATCCGTGTCTCAGCCCATGTAAGATTGCGTTTGCTTGGACCCGTTGGGTTCGGCGTGATGACACCAGCAAAGACACGATGCGATGACGATATTTACTGGACCGATTAAAGAGCGGGTGCGCGAGCCGACACCGGAGGAGGTTCGCACCGCGCGTGAGAATGCGGGGCTATCGCCCGATGGCGCCGGCGCACTGGTTTCTGCTGCGGCGCTCCCGCGGCGAACTTGGGAAAAGTGGGAAAAGCCCGAGGGAACCGTCAATTTTCGCAACATGCCGATCGCGACGTGGGAGCTGTTCCTGCTTCTGACAGACCAACATCCGACGCTGAAATTAACAAAGCGCAGAGGTTGACAGACTGTACCCGTTGGGTACATACTTGATTATGCTTTTATTATGTCTCTCTGGAGGCTGAGATGTTCACGATTGCTGAGTTGGAAGCCGCGATCAATCACGTTCTGGCGAAACAGCCTTCGGAGGAATTTTCCATCCCGGCCGATGCCCGACGGCTCGGAAATATCTATGGGGCAATGATCTGGAACCGCGAAGAATCGCGCGCGCTTTCATCGCTTTCTGATGCGGATCGCGAAGTGTTTGAACGTTGGAAAATCATTTAATCAAAGGAGTAAACCAGATGGCTGAAGCAAAGAAAACCGCACCGGCCGGCAAACCGGTCATTCTTTTTCACGGCGACAAAGGCGGAGTGGGCAAGAGCACCGCTTGCGGCCTCTTTCTCGACTGGGCGGTGAAACGTCAGATGCCCGTGTCGCTGGTCGATGGCGATACGCGAAACCCCGACGTGTCGCGGATGTTCGCGGACTCGATGCCGACCCTGCAGGCGAATCTCCGCGTCCACGAAGGCTGGATGGACATGACGGACTTCATGATGGACCAGACAGACAAGGCCATCGTCATTTCGCTTCCGGCCGGCATCGGCGCCGAGCTGCGCAAGGAAGCCGCTCGCTTCTGCCAAACTGTCGAGATGCTCGAGCGTCCTCTCTCGATGTTCTGGATCATCAACCGACTGCCGGACAGCGTGAACCTGCTCAACGAGGCAATGCAGGTTCTCGGTGGCAGTCTCGCGAGCAAGGTCGTTGTCAAGAATCTGTTCTTCGGCGACGAGGAGAAGTTCAGCCGCTGGGATTCGAGCGAGACGAAGAAGCGTTTCGAGAAGTCGGGCGGACTCACTACAGCCATGACTGAACTGCATGAGCGCACGGTCGACAAGCTGTTCTCGGACAACGAAAACATCATGCCGTATTCGCTGGCCGCCGTTCCGGTCAAGGAAGCTGCAACGTCGCCTCACAAGCTGACGCCGAGCGAGAACATGGAACTCGTGACCTGGCTGCACGAGAACCATAAAACGTTCGACAGCCTGCGGCCGCACGTCGGGCTCTGATTCTTCTGACGTTGGAAATGAGTGAGGTGGAGGGAAATGGCACGCCGATACAAACGTGGCGATCCGGTTGTGTATTACGACAACGGTAAAGCAACGCCCTGCTTCTTCGGAGGCAAGATGGGCGCGTATCGCGTGCTGTCCTCAACCCCGGATCTGGAATCCGGGTGGGGAATCCCCCTCGCCTCGGTAGCAGACAGCGTTTTCCCTGCCCCCAACAGGCACGGCTGCTACCCGTTGGAACTTGCCGACAAGCTTGAATATCGGCGCGACCACTCGTTTCAAGTCGCCGTATACTCGCTTCGCATCACGCCCGACAGTTGGATCACTGCAACGGAATACCGCATCGGCTCGAAATTTCGGGCAACGCCACTGACGGCATCGCAGAAATTTCCAACGTTGGAAGCCGCTTTGACTGCGAGCCTTGTTCCTATGCTCCGCGACCTTGGACGGCTGGCGGCAGGCGCACCGAATGGCATTACAGCCGAAGCGTTGAATAGCACTTCGATGAAGTCGGTACAGCGTCACGCGCAGCTCGCGATATATGAACTGCTGCACGCCCTTCCCTCGCCCGTTCGCTCTGATATCATTATGTTACTTATGGGGAGCTCGAACGGGAATGGATAGGGTCGTCTGGCTGGTCTCCGGCAATAAAGGCGGATGCGGAAAATCCGTAATGGCGAAGGCGTTGATTGACTGGTTGCTGAATCAGTCGACACGAATCACTGTGGTTGACGGGGACGTTCGAACGCCCGACGTTAGCGCAGCGTTCGGCAGCGCCCTTCCTACCCGACAGTTTGATCTCCACGACGCCGACGGCTGGCCCCTTTTCTCTGATTTTCTCTGCACGGCCGACGATGATGGCGTGCTTGTGGATGGCCATGTTGTGACCAACCTCCCGGATGGCATCAACGATCGCGCGGTCCTTTTTTTTGAACGCTTCATCCGTCTCGTCCAGGCCTACGGCTTCCAGGTGCGTGTGCTTTTCGTTATGAACACCCTGCCGGACGGTCTCCACTTTTTCGGCCGGCTCGCTCAAACGTTCCCAGACGTCATACCGGTCAAAAATCTCGCGTTCGGCATGGTCCGCGAGTTCACGCATTTCGATGCCGCGTACGGCGCCGATCACGATGACCATGTTCTTCTGTTGCCGGCCATGAATGGCCGAATCATGCAGGTGGTTCGCGAATCAAATCTCTCCTTCGGCGACTTCATCAACCAGGAGGGCGATCAAGAAAGCAACTTCATCTACGCGCGCATTGTTGTATCCGAATGGCGCGCGAACATGCTGGAAGCCCTTGACGACGCCCTATACACATCGTGATCCATGAAACCCATTGACCAAGCCCTTCAAGCGTTGATCCAGCGCGAGCCCACTCCCGAGGAGGTCGCCAAGTTCTACAAGATCAAAGAGATTTGTGGATTCTCGGAACATGACTCGGTGTGGGCAATGCTTCTCGCCTTTGGTCACTTTGAAATCCTGTACGGCGACATTCCCAAGAGCATCACCGAACAGACGCGGCAAGTTCTTGCAGACCACAAACTCGCACTGGAGGCCACAGCCCAAGCTGCGGAACGGGCTGTCAAAGCGAGTCTCATTGAATCGGTCGCAAAGACATCACGCGACATGGCAGACCGTGCGATCGAGGCTGGCAGGATTCTGGCGAATCAAGAGATGCGCCGAAAGTTCATCTTCGCCGTGGTCATTTCGTTTGCCGTCTCGGTCCCTATCCTCGGACTGGTGGCGTGGGGCGCATACAAAGCTGGCCAACATTCTGGCGGGGTTGAAATGGCCGTCGACGCTGCGTGGGTGCAGTCGGCTGAAGGCCGCTCGGCGAGGGCATTTGCGTCGATGAACAATGTACGCGCGATGCTGGATTGCTCGGGATTCCAAACGCGCAAAGACGGTGGTGCGACCTACTGCATCCCGTACGACGACCAGGCGAAACGAAGCTCGGGGTGGCGCATCCGTTAGTCTGACAGCTGAGAAGTATCGGCGCGCGAGCGCCCCGTGCCGGCCGGCCGCCGCGAATAGCGGGGGACTGCGGGGTAAATCTTGACCGCTTCGACCGCAACTCATCATCTGCTTTATTGAAAGGAGTGTTTCAAATGGCACTATTACCCGAGCACTCGAGCGCTCAACTCGTAATGCTGACTGGCAATCTTTGCAGTGCGGCGGAGCTGGCGCTGTATCTCGAGCAGTTCGACTACCAGGAGAATCCGCACGAAGCCGGTCACTGGACGTTGGTGTCTAACGATCCGGGGCACGCCGACTGCTCACTTCGCATTGCGAACGACGGCGAAACGCTCACGATCTACGGCGAAGCCGTTGACCATTTCGCGCGCGTGAATTACCTGATACAGAAGGCGGGGTGGACGGAATGTAGCCTGCTCTCGCGCGATGAAGATGTGGAGGCGAAGATCGCTGGGCGCCTTGTCAGCGTGGGAATCACCAGCGCATCGACCGACGCGATTCCCGCGAGCACGCTCCGGACAAGCGCGGCACCCGAGCCCGAGGTTCCGGCCACTCCACCCGGTCCTGAAAGCGCTTTGCCGCGGGTGGCAGCATCGCCGAACTTGAGTCGGCTTACCGAGAATTCGGAGAAGCACCCGGCTGCCGCGTCGGCCCCGATCGCCGAGCTGCACGAGGAACATGAGCGAATCGAAATTCTAACGATTCGCAACAACGCGCTTGAGGAGAAAGTTGCCGAGCTGGAGAGCGAGAACAGTCGGCTCACCCGGCAATTGAATGATGCGCTCGCCGCGCGTCCGGCACACAGGATCGGGGCGCCGGAACAGGCTTCAGCCTCGACGGCCGGCCATGTCGATGCGCTGGCGCTTCTGGCAGCGATCGAGGATCACGTTTCACAAAGCCTGGATCTGTCAGCGATCCATGGAACGCAGCTCGTGAAGGATCTCCAAAGGCTCGGGTATGTGTTCAAGGTCCGACTCGTGCCGGCGACCGCGTAGCGGTCTATTTGAAAACGTTGCTTCCAACGTCAGAAAAAAGTGATCCCGAGTGCCGAAGAGGACAGTGATGCCACGGCTCACATCGTGGGTCTTTATCGGCGGCTATCCGGCGCATTGATTGCAGTGGACGACGCGTTGGCTGGAAATCGCGTCGTCCATGAAGAAGCCCAGAGCTGCATGAATCGTATCCGCGCGCTTTGCGCGGAACTCGAGCATCTGCTCGAAGTGTGCGATGAAGACCAGGGAAATAGAGAATCCTCGACCTCCAGACGCATTCGGTCCATTGATCGGCAAGTAGTAGCACTGCTTGCGAACGTGCAAGCTCTAATCGAGCGCGGGCACGACATTCGGATTAGTCCACGGTGGGAACGATAAAACTTAGCCGCATGACGGCGCTAACAACGTTCAGCGCGATTGTTGCTTTGGCGGCATGGTCCGGCACTATCGGCGGGCTGATCGCAGCGCCGCTACTGGTATTGGCCTGGCGACACGCACGGTCTAGGCTGGAAGCGTTCGCGGTCTGTCTTGCGTATTACCTTGCGGCCGGGCGCGGCTTGTTCCGTGGCGCAAGCGTGTTCTTCGGCGAAGATAGCGGAATCCCGCCGTGGTTGTCCGGTGCATCCATTTGGATTACCCCCAGCGTGCTGTTGGCTGCTGCGTGGGCACTCGCATGGAGCACGTCGCACCGAGGCGTCCGGCTTGTATGTCTGCTCCTGGTTGTTTCGCTGCCTCCTCTCGGGGTGTTCGGGTGGGCCAATCCGATAACCAGTGCCGGTGCGTTGTTTCCGGGTATGGGATGGGTGGGCCTCGGGCTGACCGTTTCCATCCTTTACGTGCTTGCGCATCACAAGCGCCCCCTTTTCGCTTCCCTCCCCTTCGCGGTGCTTGCACTCACCGTCAATCTCATTTCTGACGCGCCGTCGCCTGGCAAATGGGTCGGCGTGGACACGCATATCGGCTCGGCTCGAGACTCCTTCGGCGAGTTTGACCGGCTGCAGGCGGTCAAGGATGTGTTGGCTCGTTCTCGCCTTCAGCACCCCGACGGAGTGGTGTTTGTACTCCCGGAGCTGGTGGGCGGGGATTGGTCGATGAACCGGATCTGGTGGGATAGCGAAGCAGCCGAACTCACTTCGAGCGGACAGACCGTGCTTATTGGAGCGTACCTTCCGCGCGCCCAAAATCGGCGGTACGTGAACGCGCTTGTCTCGATCGGTGCGGAGCCCGGCCGGGTTCTTGTCGACCGGGTGCCGGTTCCGATCTCAATGTGGCGGCCGTTCGCCAGTACAGGCGCCCTCGCCTACTGGACTTACTCAGGCGTCGCCGATATCGGCGGGAAGCGCATCGCTACGCTCATCTGCTACGAGCAGTTGCTAGTCTGGCCGGCACTGCTTAGCTCCGCGTACTCGCCTGACATCTATGTTGGCTCGGCAAATGATTGGTGGGCGCGTGACACGAGCATTCCGGACATTCAGCGCGAAGTGACCGGCGCGTGGGCTCGTCTGTTTGGAAAACCGTTCGTCTGGGCGCACAACGTATAGCATTTGCCAAACGGGACGCTTTGACGCCGGCCGCGAGCGGACTATCCGAAAGGTGACGGATATTGGCCCGTTCGCGCTTGAAGCCAAGCTGAATGGTGACGTTTTGTGGCCCGCGCCAGGGTACGGTTGCTGATGAAAAAACGCTACGAAAAACTCTTTTGAAATCAATCACTTTCGCCCATCGGTGACGGAATGTGGTCCGGAAAGGATCAAACGAGGGTTTCAAAGTGTGACGCGTCGTGGCCCGAGTTGCGCGACAAAGGTGACGTTTCGTGGCCCAAAAGTCGATTGGGCCCGATTAAATTCCGGCGCTGCTCAAAGTACGGTGACGGCTGATGGCCCCGTCGTGAAACATGCCTGTGTCGGCAGTTCCTTGAGCCATAAGCCCGTGCCTAGGCCGGACGTGGGACTGATTTGAGCGAAAGGTGACTTTTCGTGGCCCAGTTTGAAATTTCCGCCCTGAAAAGTGACGTTTCGTGGCCTACGCGCAGAGTCGGGACAGTAAAGCGACAGGGATGCCTCTGGCATATGTGACGTATTGTGGCCCGCACAATCCTCGTCAAAAAGTGACATGAAGTGGCCCGTATCGAGATGGTGCGCGCGGAATGAAAGGTGACATTTTGTGGTCCAGGCTCCGCAGGCAGAAAGGTGACGTTTCGCGGCCCAAGGATCCACAGGTAGGAAGGTGACGTTTTGTGGCCCGAGAGTCGACAGGCAGAAGGGTGACGTTTTGTGGCCCAGGAGTCCGCGGGTAGAAAGGTGACGCTTTGTGGCCCACGAGCTAGTGGTAGAAAGGTGACGCTTTGTGGCGAGGCGGTAGGGACCACGAGGCGCCGAAATGTGACGTTATATGGTCCTGTTGCGCTACGTCGGGATGAACACGGTACCGGCGTAGTTTCATTGACTGCAAGACCGTGAAAACGTCGATCGTTCAAAGACTTAGGCACGCCTTTGCGTGGGACGCCGCTAACCGATGGTTTGTGGGGTAACGCGGTCTCTATGTCTAGGATGGTCCTTTGTAAAACAGATAGTAAGACCTTTAGTAAAACCTTTTGTAAACGTCTGTGGATAAGTGCTGGAAGCCTTGTCCTGTAAGGCTCGCAGCAGACCTGAAAAGCGCGAAAGGTGACGCAAGGTAGCCTAATGGTGACAGATTGCGGTCCAGCATGTACCGATTGTGGTCTGGATGTGACACATTATGGCCACTATCCACATCGGTGACTTGCGCGATTGGTGTCACCTTTTATAATACGTGACGTTGACTGTCGGCGTCACTCTGCATTGGAGGCCTTGTGAACGGGGAAATGATGGAAGAGAGGTTGGGCACTGTTGACGATGCGCCCCTGGGTTCGGCGGTTCAGATCATCGAAACGTCACCGATTGAGATTTCTGAGCTAGACGGCGAAATTCTCGAAGCCGACGGCCGGGTGAAGGGGACCGTGGCAATGAGCCGCGCGCTGGTGAATGCTCAGCAAGGTCTCTCGTTGAACGAGAAACGGCTGATGATGACAGCGCTGAGAAGTATCGATAGCAAGAAGTCCCCTTATCAGCATGGCAAGAGCGACGGCTACGTTTCCGTCCGTGTGCGTGCAGACGAGTTCGCCGCCGTTGCCGCGCTTTCCCCACGGTCCGGAGAAAAGCAGTCTGCTGCGGCCTACAAGGGTTTGCGCGAAGCTTGCGCCAGCTTGTACGAGCGGAAGCTGACGTACATGGATGGTAAAAAGCTGGTGAAGCTACGATGGGTGTGGAAAGCAACATACCACGACGGAGAGGGTTGGGCGGAAATTTGTTTCTCGCCGGATTTGACACCACATATTTTCCTGCTGAAGAGTCGCTTTGTTTCGTATCAGTTGAAGTTCGCGCAAGGTCTTCAGTCGATCTACTCCTGGCGTTTGCTCGAGTTGTTGATGCGAGAAAAAGATCGCGGAGTCTTGCTCATTACCGTCGATGACTTGCGGCAGACGCTCGAAATTCCGGAAACATACCGTTTCGCTGACATCAAGCGCCGCGTCATTGATATGGCGGTTGATGAGTTGAACAAGAAGGCGGATCTGGTCATCCAGTGGCAGCCAATCAAGCGTGGCAGGGCCGTTCATTCTCTCCGGTTCGAGTTCGCAGAGAATCCCCAAGGGCGCCTCGATGTCTGATCCGTTTCTGACGTTGGAAATGACAGAAAGGTGCGCTTCGGCAGTGACTTAGAAAAATCATTTGACCGAAGCGCGGTGCCCGTATGACAATGATATAAATATATTCTGATAGTATCGTAGTGGTTTGAGGTACTGCTCCGCACGAGGACGCATGGCTGGTCTGGCGTGCCCCTGGTAACCGAAGGATGCAACGATGAAACGTCTTGTAATTCCAGTGCTCTTGGTGCCGTCCGTCGCGATGGCCGGAGTGGTGATGGTCGATGATCCGACGTCGAGCGAAGCGGCGCCGGCACCGTCCGCGTCGATAGCGACCGTGCTCGTAAGCGAGAATCCCGCGCAGGGCCAAGTGGTCGTCGGCGGTCCGAGCGGACCTGCGACGCAGGTTGTATCCGCCCCCGAGCCATCGAAAACGTGGACGGCGCCGGCTGGATCAACGCTGCGCGAGTCGATCCAGAAATGGGCGGACGAGGCCCAATGGCATCTCGTGTGGAACGCGCCGGATGGCCCGGACAAGCAGGTCAATTACCCGATCGTTATCGCATTGCAGTTTCAGGGGGCGTTGGAGAAGGCAGTTGCCGACTGCATCTCGCTTTACGAGAAAGCGCCCAAGCCACTCGCTGTCCTCATTCAGCCCGAACAACGGGCGCTCATCGTCCAACTGAAGAACAAATGACCATGAAAAAGACGCTCATCGTAATTGCGGCCTTCACGGTGCAGATGCTCTCCGGCTGCGACACGTTTCAACACGCATCCCACATCGAAGCTTCGGCCGAGAACGACAAAGCGACCATTGCAGGGCACCTAAACTCCGTGTCGCAACTGCAGACGCATGCTAACGATACCGTCCAGTACCTCTCTAAGCAGTGGGTCAGCTTGACCCCGATTCTCGAGGCGGTTGCAGCTAAAGGTCCGCGTCTTGACTGCGGCACGATGAACATCGTGACAAACGAGCCGGTGTCGGTCTACGAATTCGGCCAGGTGATCACCAAAAAGTGCGGCATTCCGGTCCATGTGACCGACGATGCGATTGCTGCGATCTATAACCCTGATTTGACTGCCGGTCGGACTTTACCGTCGGCCGGGCAGGGATTGACGGCAGGCGCGAATGTGGTGCCTCCACTGGGCCCCAACGCATCATCGACTGTAAAAATCGCTGACGATCACAAGATCGACATCAACTGCCGCGGCTGTGACCTGAACGAAATCATGGACATGGTTGTCTCGCGGCTCGGTGTGTCGTGGCGGCCGGACGACGATCGACACTCGATCAGGATCTATAACATCGATACACAGACGTTTCCTGTCCACCTGATCGCGAGTGGCACCGACGGTAGCGATACGGATATGCGGTCGGAGTTCCAGAGCGGTACTACGCAGGTGAACGGCGTGTCGTCGTCGCAGGCCGGTGGTTCCGGTGCGTCGTCTGGCAGCGGGTCGGGGTCCAGCTCGACAATGCAAACCACTGTCGTTGCGCTCAAGACTTCTCTCTGGAAGGAAATCCAGAGCAACCTGGAAACGATCGCCGGGAAGGGAAACGTGAGTGTTGCGCCGTCAATGGGCAGCGTGACTGTCACGGCTTCCCGTGCACGGCTGGATGCGGCGAAGCGATACATCGACAGCAAGAACAAGCTTTTCGACAAGTTCGTCACGTTCAATGTGCAATTGATTTCCGTGACTTTCACCAACACGGATTCGACGGGCGTGAGTTGGAACGCGCTCTATAAGACACTGACGGGCAAGTATGGAATCAGTGTCGCCAACAGTTTCGCGGCCCCGACGAATGCTATCAACGGTGCGTTTTCGATTCTCAGCACGTCCGGGTCACCGTGGGGTGGTACGCAGGCAATCGTAAGCGCGCTGAACGAGCAGGGTTCGGCCCGGCTACTCAGAAGCACTCAACTGCCGACGATGAACCTGAATGCGGTGGCAACGCAGACCGGCGAGCAGCAGAGCTATCTTGCGAGCACGAGCACCACGCAAACCGCCCAGGTCGGTTCGAGCACAGCCCTGCAGCCGGGAACGATCAACACGGGCTTCAACATCTCGATGTTTCCGTATATTCGAGAGGACAACAAAATACAGCTCCGGATGAACATCAATTTGTCGAGCCTCAAGGGGCAACCGCGTGTGGTGGAGAGTAACGGTTCGAAGGCTGAACTGCCCGACATTTCCCTTCCGCTGAACACGTCGAACACCATTCGCGTGCGACCGGGCGATACGGTGATGCTCGCTGGCCAGGACTACGACGACGAGAACTCGACGCGCGATGGCGCCGGAACGGCCAAGTTCTTCGGATTCGGCGGCGGAGTTAACGTAACGAGAAGCCGCACGATGCTCGTTGTGCTCATTACCCCGGTTCTTGCGGACGACTGATATGGCATCGGTACTGAAAGCGCGCGGTCGCAAGCAAGCAGTGTCGGCGCCGGTTCGATTTGAGGTGCAAGTTGTTGATATCAACAATCGGACCTTTGTATCGAATCTTTTCTGGCAGCCGCTGAGCCACTCCCGGAATTACATGGCGGAAGCACGCATGCTCGGCAAGAAACACGAGTGGGACATCGTGGCCGTGCGGCGAGGAACTCGCGTGCAAGCTGGCTTTGCCCCGAAAAAGTCAGCGGCCCTGAAAGGGATGTATAGCCTCGCGGCGTCGCTTGCGGCGCAGCTGGGCGACTCGTGGCTCGGCGCCTTCGCATTGACCGACGGTCGTTACGTTGTCACGGCGGTCTACGAGCGGATGATCTGCATCGGCTTCGATACCATCTGCAACGCGGAGGAAGCAAAGCGTTTGCTGGCCAACGCCGTGACATTGCATCAGTTTGATGACGACGCGATCTATGCGCCGCCCGAGCTGGAATTCTCTTCGCACTCGCGTGACATCTATCAATTGCTTACGCCGAAATCGGTGCGCAAGGAGCACCGACTCCGGCAACTCACCTTCGGTTTGACCAAACGCGAGCTTGTCATCGCCGCGTCGGCGTTGGTCGTCTTAGGGGGGGGGATCGCAGGCTATGGGTGGTACTCCGAAAAGCAGGCACAAGAGGCAGCGCGGATTGCCGCTCAACGACGGCTCGAGGAGCAGCGACGCCTGGCGGAGTTGAACGCACGGGCAAGGAAGAAGATCGAGATAAAGGAGTTGGCGCATCCATGGGCGTCGACCGCGGGCGCTCTTGACTATGCTGCGGCGTGCGTCGCGGGAGAAGATCAGTTTCCTTTGAGCATCGCAGGGTGGCCACTTACTGAAATCACATGTGCGGGACGCATCGCAACAGCCAAGTACACGCGAGTTGAAGGGTTGACCATTGATCGATTCATAGCGGAGACAGGGGAGTTGTATGGTACTGAGCCTCGCTTTAGCGATGATCTGACGAGCGGTGAAGTATCCGTGAAGCTGGAACCAGCCGCTGCCGGTGATGAGAAATTGAAGCTGCCGGATGACGTTATGCCTCATTTCCATTCGTACTTCGAAGGGTCTGCGATTCCTGTCACCGTTTCAGAAGAAACAGTGAAAGTCGAGACGGAGCCAAGTGTGCCCGGGCAGCCGCCTGCGCCTGCTCCGGTGCCGACGTGGCGCCAGTACAGCTTTAATTATTCGGCTGGCTTGCCGCCCACATATCACTTTGAGCGGATGAAGGGTGCTTTAGCAGGGCTCGAAGGGGTTCGTATCGACAAGATCATAGAAACGGTGGACGCCGCCGCTGGGTCCGTCACGTGGAAAGTTGAGGGGAACATCTATGCGCAAAAGTAACGTGTTTTCGTGTGGGCTAGCCGTTGTGCTGTTCAGCGTTTCATGCGCTTCAACGGCGCAGCAATTGCGCGTCAATACGGCCGGCGATCTGCGTGCCGTCGTTGCCGAAACGGTGATGCTGAAGGCAGAAGCGGCACGAGAGCAAGCCCGGCAGGACCTGAAAGAGAAGTCGGGTGGAGCCGTGAATGGTGCGCTGGGAGCGAGCGCCGAGAGCAACGGCTTGCCTCGAGTGTCTGGCATTTTCGAAGCGCGCGGCCTAGTCACAGCGACGTTTGTGTACCCGAATGGGCAACTGGATCAGGGTGTGGGTGACGTTTTGCCGGGAGGCTACAAGATAGTCGCTATTTCGGCGGGCATGTCGTCGGTCGAGGTGCAAAAGAAAGGGCAGAAGAAGATCACGATCCCGGTCTCGAAGGATAGCGGACTTGCCGCAACCGCCGCACCTAGCGGCGCACAGGCCGGCATGCTTGCACAAGGAGTGCCGATGATGCGGCCACCGGTGATCCCGTCGATCACGCAAGGCGCAACTCGCTAGGGAAACGCTGATCAATGAGCCTGTCGTCCGCATAACGGACGAGGCAGGTTG
>NZ_JBQYLP010000056.1:6407-38074 GCF_052683555.1 Burkholderia sp. BC1 | reverse complement strand
CCACCTGCAGCCCGCGCTGCACCGCCGGGCGCGCGAGACCGCGCTCGAGCCACGCGTTCACGTGAACAAAGCGGTCGAAGCCGACCAGTTCGCGCGCTTCGTAAAAGCCGATCAGATTGCGCACCCATCCGAGCAACGACATGTCGGCGATGCTGTAATCGGCGCCCATCACCCAGTCGCGGCCCGCAAGACGTTCGTCGAGCACGCCGAGCAGCCGCGCGGACTCCGTGACGTAGCGGTTCAACGGACGCTTGTCTTCATACGCTTTACCGGCGAATCGGTTGAAGAAGCCGACCTGACCGAACATCGGCCCGACGCCGCCCATCTGCCACATCAGCCACTGCAGCGTCTCGTATCGCGCGTGCGGATCAGCCGACAGGAATTGCCCGGTCTTGTCGGCGAGATAGATCAGGATCGCACCGGATTCGAACAGCGCGAGCGGTCGGCCGCCCGGTCCGTTCGGATCGTAGATCGCCGGAATTTTGCCGTTGGGGTTGAGCGCGGCGAAGGCCGGATCGTGATGCGCGTTCGCGAGAATATCGATGCGATGCGCCTCGTACGCGAGGCCCGTCTCTTCCAGCATGATGCCCACCTTCACGCCGTTGGGCGTCGGCAGCGAAAAGAGCTGGAGTCGGTCGGGATGGCGCGCCGGCCAGCGCGTGAAAACGGGATGATCGAGTGTCACTTTCTTGCTCCTGCATTCGCAGGTCGAACGCGCGGCCCGGATACGTACCTGCCTGCCTTCGTGGTCGCATCCGGGCGCGTCGGCGCTATACCTGCATTGCGTCGACGTTCCGCCAGCGCGCGAAGCCGCGCGCCATGACGGTGGTCAAATCGAGCCCGCCGGCGGAACGGCCGGAAAGTCCTGCTCGGGATCGAACACGTTGTTGAAAAAGTTTGTCAGCGAGTACATCGCCACGAGCGCGACGATCTCCATCACGTTCGCATCCGTATAGCCGGCATCGCGAACGGCCTTCAGATCGGCGTCGTCGACTTTGCCGCGCGTTTCGATCACCTTGCGCGCGAACTGCACGGCGGCGTCACGCTTCGGATCGGTCGCGTGCCCCTTGCGCGCCAGAATGATTTCGTCGGCAGGCAGCTTGGCCATGTGCTCGGCGGTCATGCTGTGAACCGTCAGGCAGTAGTTGCAGCCGTTCACTTCCGACACCGCCAGGCCGATGCTGTCGCGCGTCTTGACGTCCAGCGCCTTGCTCAGCGCACCGAGCAGCGTGGCCCATGCATTGAACGCGATCGGGCTTTGCGCGAAGCTCGCCATCATGTTCGGCGTAAAGCCGATGTTCTTCGTAAACGCGGCGAGCGTCGGCTTCGATTCTGCCGGCACCTGTTCCGGCGTGAGCACTGCAGTCCTTGCCATCATCATCTCCGTGAGTGACTGATATCACTGATCGACGAAAGCCCGTGCTGGCGCGATCCGTCGGGTTGCTTCCTCCCCCGGTTCGGGGGCGAAATGGGTTGTCGAGCGAAACTCCGCTGCGATTGCCGCCGTGGCAGCCGTTTAAACGAGGTCCAGCACTTCGGTGATCGGACGCCGCGGCTTCTGCGCCCAGTTCCCCGGGCGCTCGGCACCGATCGCCAGCAGCATCACCGGCACTTCGTCGTCGGCAAGTCCGAACTCGCGGTGCACCGCGTCGGCATCGAAACCGATCATCGGCGTCGAACCGAGCCCGAGCGAGCGGGCCGCATAGATCATCGCGGCCGCACCGAACGTGGCGGTCCGCACGGCTTCGTCGCGACGGCGTTGCGGATACTCCATGTACAGGTTGCGCGCGGGGATTTCCCACTCCGCCACCATCGATGCCGGCATCACGCCCGCTTCGACCAGCGGCGCGAGACGTTCGGGGATCACGCTCGTCTCCACGAGCTGGCCGCAGACGATGAACGTCACGGCTGCCTCGGTGACTGCCGGCTGATTCCATGCGATCGGGCTCAGGCGCGCCTTCGCTTCGCGCGTGCGTACGGCGATGAAGCGCCAGTTCTGCAGGTGGAAGGACGTCGGCGCGCTGGTGCCGATTCGCACGAGCTCCCGGATCTGGTCGTCGGTCAGCGTCGCGTCCGGGTCGTAGTATTTCGCCGCGCTTCGGCTCAAAATGCATTCGATCACGGCGTTGGTCGTGGCAGTTCCGTTGCTCATGGTCACTCCTTGGGGTGAGGAAATCGGTTCGGCTACTCGCGTGCTGTCGCGCCGTGCGATCGCGTCGGTCGCGATTCGCGTCATGGCCGATGCGTTCGTCAGCGAGCGAGGAGTCTCCACTTTAGAGTCGGCCGATACCGATTTCGAGACTGCGCGTGCTCAACAAAATGCTCGAAAGGATCAAACGCGGAAGCGGTCCGCTCGCCGGGTGTGAAGCCGCGCGACCCACGCCGCTGCGTCTCATCGCGAGCAAGTCTGCGCAAGACGGCGGATGTGGACGGGCGCGGCAACGGTCGCTCGTCTGCAGCACGCGATCAGCGCTCCGTGTGCGGCGCTACGTCGTTCGTTCGGCCCGAACATTACGTGCAAATACATCACTCGACTTCATCGGTTCGACGTCGCCACTGCCCCGGCGTCATCCCCATCTTGTCGGTGAACATGCGCCGGAATGCCGCGACCGATCGGTAGCCGATCGATTCGGCCACGGCCTCCGTGCTCATCGCCGGCTTCCTCAACTCGTTTGCAGCCAGCGTCATCCGGATATCCGTGAGCAGCTCCGTGGCGGAGCGGCCGAGCTTGTCGTGAAAGTGCCGCATGAAGGTCGCGCGAGACATGTTGCACAAGTCGGCCAGCTCGGGCAGGCTCCACGGTCGCGCAGGATTGGCGAACATCGCCGAAATGGCCGGCGCCAGCCGTGGATGACTTGCCAGCGCGAGCAACCCTGCCGGTGCTTGTCCCGATTCGCTCGCCGCGCGCAGCACGAGCGTGAACAGTGCGGAAGTCAGCGCGTTGAGGGTTGCGTATCCGCCGGGCTTGTCGCCCACCGACACCATCCGCATCAGCTCGACCAGACTCGCAAGCTGGTTCGATGCGGACCCGCTATCGTCGTCGCCACCGCTCACGTAACGCACCGTCAGCGTCGTGGGCAGGTAGTCGCGAATCAGCCGGTCATGCGGCGGTCTGATATGGAACCGTCCGCACAGCAGGTCGAGGCGTTCGCCCGGACCTTCATGGCCGCTGCGCATCCGTCCGCCCGAGCCGTGACGGTTGCACGTGACGCACCGCACCTGCCGGCTGCCGTCGTGCAGTACGTGCGCGGCCCCGTGCGGCAGCAGCACGATGTCGCCGCTTGCCAGTTCCGTGATCGATCCGGTGCCGGCATCCTCGAGCACGGCGCGCCCGTTCAGCACGACGTGATACGGAATCTCGTGTGCGGCGGCTCGGGCCCACGCCAACTGCCACGGCGAACCGTAGCCGCAGCGCACCTCCAGCTCGCCGGTGACGGTAATCATTTGCAGAAGCTGGCTCAGCGAATCGACTTGGGGCATAGTCTTTTGGAATTCGAATTGGCCGGGCACAACGTCGCATCGCAGTGGATCACGGTCGCGGCGCCGCACATGCTGGTGCGCATCGCGCAGGCGTGGTCGGCATCCATACCGTTGATTCCGCGCGTTTCGCGGCACGGCACTGTGCGTGCGAGGCGCGCATGGCGGGCGCATATGCCGACGCCCCCGGATTGAACCGACGATCGACCGTACCGACAACGCGCCGTCCTCGTCGATGACGCGTTTTCCAACGACGTTCGCCACCACCGGATGCTTGCCGTCCGCGTGCGCGCGGTTGTTCCGCGCTTATCTGATCGGCGTGGTCAGCGTGTTGTCGTCGCTGTCGACGATGAACACGGCGAGGAGCTTCGCCGGTTCGGTCTTGCTCGCGTTGCGGCTGATCGTATGAATTGCGCCGGGCGGTTCGGACCAGCTTTCGCCTGCGTGGTACACACGCAGGTCACCGTCGTTGACCTTCGATTCGATTGCGCCCGATACCACATAGGCATAAATGAACGCTGACTTCGCGTGAACGTGCGGCGCGGAGGCGGCGCCCGGCGGATACTCGACCTCCACCGCGGCGAGCGACTTGCCCGGCAAGTTCGGGACCGCTTGTTCGAAATTCGGCTTCACGATTTCGCCGCCCCTATCCGCGGCAGCGAAGGTGCTCGCGACGATGGCCGGTGTCGCGAACACCGCAATCAGAATCGGACGGACTTTCATCGTCGGCTCCCCTGTTGGCGTTCGCATTCTGTACCATCGATGGTACGAACTGAAGAACCAAGAATTCCGATTTTTGTGTGTACCAAGACGTGCGGCGAATGAGCCGATCGAGCATCATGTTGCGCCTTTCACGCATTCACGAATCGCTGCGCGCTGCCTACACTGAGCGCAGGCCGTAACCGACGCGTCGCGACAGCAAACGTGACGGAATCGTCGCATCCGGCCGCTCAATCGGGAGTCAGGCAATGCGCACGATTTACACGAATGTCGCCGTCATCGGCGCAGGCACCGCGGGGCTCGCCGCTTATCGCGCGGCGCGCGCCGAAGGCGCCACCGCCGTCATTATCGAAGGCGGTCCGTACGGCACGACCTGTGCCCGCGTCGGCTGCATGCCCTCAAAGTTGCTGATCGCGGCCGCCGAGGCCGCGCATGCAGCGAGCCACGCCGCACCGTTCGGCATCGCGGTCGGCAACGTGCGCGTCGACGGAGAAGCGGTGATGGCGCGCGTACGACGCGAACGCGATCGTTTCGTCGGATTCGTCGTCGACGGCGTCGAAGCATTGCCCGTTGAAGATCGACTGGTCGGGTACGCACGCTTCGTCGATGACGGGCTGCTGCAGGTGGGCGATCACACGCAGGTGCGCGCGGCGAGCGTCGTGATCGCTACGGGCTCCACGCCGACCATTCCGGCGGTCCTGAACGGCGTTCGCGATCGCGTGATCGTCAACGATGACGTGTTCGCATGGACGACGCTGCCGCGCAGCGTCGCCGTGATGGGCCCCGGCGTGATCGGCCTCGAACTCGGGCAGGCGCTTGCAAGACTCGGCGTACGTGTGAGTGTGTACGGCGCGCGCGGCAGCGTCGGTCAACTGACCGACCCGAAGCTCGTCGAGGCCGCGCGCGCGATCTTCGGCGACGCATTTCATTTCGAGCCGAGCGGCACGATGCTGAGTGCGACGCGCGTCGACGACGGCGTCACGCTACGCTATCGCCGCGCCGACGGATCGACGATCGACGCGACCTACGAGTACGTGCTCGCGGCCACCGGCAGGCATCCCGACCTCGGCAACCTGGGGCTCGCGAACACGTCGATCCAACTGGGCGAACACGGCATACCGCGGTTCGACGCGCAGACGTTGCAGGTCCAGGGACACCCGGTCTTCATCGCGGGCGACGCGAACGGCATTCTGCCGCTGCTGCATGAAGCGGTCGACGAAGGTCGCGCGGCCGGCCGCAACGCCGCGCGCTATCCGGACGTCGCAAAAATCGAGCGCCGTGCGCCGCTCGCGATCGTGTTTTCCGATCCGCAGATCGCGCTCGTCGGCGCACGCCATCGCGAGTTGCGCGCAGACACGTTCGTGACGGGCGAAGTGAGCTTCGAAGACCAGGGACGCAGTCGCGTGATGTTGAAAAATCTCGGGCGCGCGCATATCTACGTCAACCGCGCGACACGACGATTCGTCGGTGCAGAGATGCTGGGCCCATCCGCCGAACATATCGGGCATTTGCTCGCGTGGAGCTTGCAGATGGAACTCACCGTCGATGCGATGCTCGCGATGCCGTTCTATCATCCGGTCGTCGAAGAGGGCGTGCGTACCGCGCTCAGGGATGCCGCCGCCAAACTCGACGCGCAGTAGCGCATTGCCCTGTTCGGCCAGTCGTCTCGTCGGCATTCGACAGATCGCGCATCTCAATGGCCCGCGCTCTGCCCGCCGTCCACATGGAGGATCTCGCCGGTGATGAACGGTGCCGCGTCGAGAAACAGGATCGCGTCGGCGATATCGCTCGCTTCGCCGAGGCGGCCGACAGGATTGAACGCGCTCAGCGCTTCATGGAGTTCCGGCGCGTGCATCGGTGTTTTGATGTTGCCCGGCGCAACGGCGTTGACGCGAATCCCCTTCTTTGCATATTCGATCGCGAGCGACTTCGTCGCCGCATTGATGCCGCCCTTCGTCAACGCGGCCAGCACCGAGTAGACGCCGCCGATCGCGACCTGGTCGATGCTTGCCGTGACGCTCACCACGTGACCGCTTCCACGCTTTTCCATCTCGGCGATCGCAAGCTGCGTGACGTGATAAAAGCCCGCCATGTTGACGTTCATCACCGCTGCATAGTCTTCAGGCGTGTGCTGGGTGAACGGTCTGCCGATGTAAATGCCCGCGTTGTTGACCAGCGTATCGATTCGCCCGAACCGCGCGATGCCTTCGGCAATCACGCGACGGGCCGTCGCTCGATCGCCGATGTCGCCGGCGATACAGAGCATGTCGTCGTCGTTCGAAGGCTTGATCGACCGCGAGGTCGCGACGACGCGGTAGTCGAGCCGTCGAAAGGCGTCGACGACTTTCGCGCCGATGCCCTGAGATGCACCGGTGACGACCACAACCTTCTTCGATGTATTCATGCTTTACCCGCGAGGATCGGACAAAGAACCACGGCTGCACTCCGCCGTGCCGTCTTGTCATTCTTCATCATCGATTGTGCGCGCGGAAGAACCAAGATTGCCGCTTTTCGTGCGTACCAACCGCAGGCTTCGGGCGCTGCCATTCTGCTCGGCCGCGCTGCGTTGATCCTTTCGAGCATGTCATTGAGCCGGTTCAGTCTCGAATCCGTTATTCGACCGCACTACATTGGAGACTCGTTAACCGCTGCTGCGGATGTCCTGCGAGGAGGCGCTGTCGAGCCATGAAACAAGTCCACCAGATCGGCGACCGGATCACCGACCGAGCCGCACCGCCCGACGAAGACGCCGTTCGTCAGTGGCTCGGACCGAAGGCGTTCAAGCATTGGCGTGAACTGCAGAGCTGGATCGACGCATCGTACCCCGGTGTTTTCGAGCCCGACTGGATCTACGGCGGCAAGAAACGCGGCTGGTCGCTGCGGTACAAGAAAACGAGAGCGCTATGTACGCTGCTGCCGGGATACCGGCATTTGTCCGTGCTCGTGGTCCTGGGAAAAGCCGAGCGAGAGAAGTTCGACGAGCGACGCTATTCGTGGAGCCCGCAACTGGTCAAGCGCTACGACGAAGCACGCGCGTATCCCGACGGAAAATGGTTGACCGTCGAAATCGCGTCCGCCGACGATCGACGCGAGTTGACTGAGCTGGTCGGCATGAAGCGCAGCCCAGTCGATCGGCCGTCGAAGGGCGCCGTCGCGGTGCGCGCTCGGCGCATTTGAACCTCGGCGCAAACAGGGGCATTCGGGATGGTCGCATTCGTTCTACGCGGCTATAGCTGCTGGCGGAAATGCATGCCGAACGCCAACAGGCCCTGGCGGAAATAGAAGCGTTGCGCGAGCGCATTGCCGAGACCGGTATCGAGCACGAAATTCGCGCACCGTTGCCTTCGTGCTTCGTCGCGCAACGCGTCGATCAGCATCGCACCGAGTCCGTGCTGACGGACGCCGGCGCTCGTCACCAGATCGTCGACGTAGAGAAATCGTCCGTACAGCAGGTTCTCCTGCACGCGATAACCGGCGAGTGCCGCTACCTGTCCGTCTTGCCACACGGCAAGCAGCCGATACCCGTGTGCGGCCTGCCGACGCACCTGCGCGGCAAACGCGGCGGCATCCGTCAGGTGAGGGCGCAGTTCGCGCATCACGCTGAAAGCGGCCTCGTAGTCCTGCTCGCTGTCGAGATGATTCAGTCGGAAAGGCGTCATCGGTGTTCCTCGTCGTCCGGCGATCAATTTACAAAACCGATGATCTGCCCGACAGGGACAAGACCGGACCGATTGAATGGGACATGATCGATGGACTGGCCACATGTCGAATCGCCTCGGGAAGACGATGCGCCGATCTACCTGCAGCTCTATCGCCGCTACCGCGACGCGATAACGGACGGCAAGCTGCGCCCGGGCGACCGGGTGCCGTCCGTGCGCAGCCTCGCGAGCGAACTGAACCTTGCGCGCGGTACGGTGGAGGCGGCCTACCAGATGCTGTCGAGCGAAGGATATTTCGTGACGCACGGTGCGGCAGGTACGCGAGTCGCGCCGGCTCTCGCGAATCCGGCCCGGACGGTCGCCCGCCACGCGGCGATACGCGTCGTTCGCGAATCGCTGCAGGCGCCGACCGTCGCGAGCAATGTGCGGCCATTCCAGCTCGGCGTGCCCGCGCTCGACGCGTTCCCGCGGAAGACGTGGGCGCGTATCGCGGGACGCAACCTGCGCACGCTCGACGCGGCCGCGATGACGTCGCCCGATCCGGCCGGCTACGTGCCGCTGCGGCGCGCCATCGCGGCATATCTGCAGATCTCGCGCGGCGTCGCATGCGCGTACGAGCAGGTATTCGTGACGGCCGGTTATCGCGGTGCACTCGAACTCGTGCGCCGCGCCCTACTGCATGCCGGCGATCTCGGGTGGTACGAGGACCCGGGATACGCGCTCGGCCGGCACTATCTGGAACTCGCGGACCTGCGACTCGCACCGGCACCGGTGGACGACGAAGGGATCGACGTCGCGGCAGCGCTGCAGCGCGCGCCGCAGGCGCGCTTCGCGGTGGTCACGCCGGGCCGCCAAAGCCCGACCGGTGTCGCGCTGTCGCCGACACGCAGACTGGAACTGCTGGAATGGGCGACGCGCCGGCGCGCATGGATCGTGGAGGACGATTACGACAGCGAGTTTCACTACCACGGCCGCCCTTTGCCGGCGCTGCAGAATCTCGATCGCGATGGACGCGTGCTTTACACCGGCACGTTCAGCAAGGTGCTGTTGCCCGGACTGCGGCTCGCCTATCTGGTCGTTCCGGAGGCGCTGGTCGGCCGCTTCGCGCACGTGGCCGGCCGTCTTCCGGGCCCCGGCTCGATCCTGCCGCAGGCCACCGTCGCCGCTTTCATGGAGCAAGGGCACTTCGCTCGCCACTTGCGCAAGATGCGCGCGCTGTATGCGGAGCGGCGGGCGTTTCTGGTCGATGCGCTCGCCCGGACGCTCGGCGAACATCTGCACATCCGGCCGCAGGCAGGCGGCGTACACGTACTCGCATATCTGAGCGACCGGCACGACGACAAGCGCGTCGCGGCGGCCGCCGCAGCCGACGGGCTTGGCGTGCAGGCATTGAGCGACTGGCGGATGCGCGCGTCGGCGCAAGGCGGACTGCTGATGGGGTTTGCGAACTTCGCAACGGCGGAAGACGCGCGCGCCGCCGTACGGCGCTTGTCGGCGCATTTTGCCGAAGGAAAAGGCTGACGCGCGTGTGCACTGCGGGCGTGGTCGACCGCGCAGCCGGCTGGCAAAGGGCTTGAGGAAGTCACACATCGCTGGCTGTCAGGCGGGCGCGGGCGTTCTGCACCTGCGGCACAAGAAAGCCGCGCCGGCGCGGCAGAGCGCGGCGATACGAACACGAACGCCAGCGCCGCGATCGCGGCGCGACGAAATCGCTCGGTGTCCCTTTAAATCGCCTGCTTACAAGATGTGACCGGTCTCGCGGCGACTCGACTACTCGTTTTCCTCGAAGTAATGCCCGAACTTCACCTGCTTGGTCCGGATATACCGCTCATTTTCTTCGCGCACCGGCACCGCGAGCGCGACGCGTTCGCAAACGGGAATGCCGTGCTTCACGAGCGTGTCGAATTTCTTCGGGTTGTTGCTCATCAGACGCACCGACGTCACGCCGAGCATACGGAGAATCGCGGCGGCCGAATCGTATTCGCGCGCATCGTCCGGCAGCCCGAGGTCGAGGTTCGCCTCGACGGTGTCGCGCCCCTGCTCCTGCAGCGCATATGCGCGGATCTTGTTGCTAAGGCCGATGCCGCGCCCTTCGTGGCCGCGCAGATACAGCAGCACGCCGCGCCCTTCGGCCGCGACGTAGCGCAATGCCAGATCGAGCTGTTCGCCGCAATCGCAACGATACGAGCCGAACACGTCGCCGGTCAGGCATTCGGAATGCAGCCGCGTCAGCACGGACTGCTCGCCGGTCACGTCGCCCATCACCAGCGCGAGATGTTCGGCATCGCTGCCCGATACGCGAAACGCGTAAGACGTGAACGTACCGTAACGCGTAGGCAGCGACGCGGTGGCAACGAGCGTCACGCACTCGTCGGCGTGGCCATTGCCCGGCGCGGGCGATTGGGGACGCGAAGACATCATGGATTCAATCGAAACGAACAGGAATGTAGGAATTTTCTGGATAGTGCGTGACGGGAGTTTACCGCTAATCTGCAAACGTCACGCGACTGCCGGTGCCGCCCCGGCTATACTGGGTTTCATCGGGTGACGCGCATCACGCCCTGCCTTCCCTGGATCGTCCCGCATACGGAGAAAGCGAATGAGCACGACTGTGGCGCAAATTCTCAAGGCCAAGCCGGATTCCGGTCGCACCATCTACACCGTCAAGAAAACCGATCTCGTGTACGACGCCATCAAGCTGATGTCGGACAAAGGCATCGGCGCGCTGCTCGTGATGGACGGCGACGACATCGCGGGCATCGTCACCGAGCGCGATTACGCGCGCAAGGTCGTGCTGCAGGATCGCTCGTCGAAAGCCACGCGCGTCGAGGAAATCATGACGACGAAGGTGCGCTACGTCGAACCGTCGCAGACGAGCGACGAGTGCATGGCGCTGATGACCGAGCACCGGATGCGCCACCTGCCCGTTCTCGACGACGGCAAGCTGATCGGCCTCGTGTCGATCGGCGATCTGGTGAAGAGCGTGATCGCCGATCAGCAGTTCACGATCAGCCAGCTCGAGCACTATATCCACGGCACGCCGGCCGTCACATCAACCTGATCTGCCCCGCTCCAACAAAAAGGCCCAGACGCGCGAGCGCCTGGGCGGAAAGCCGCCGGGATGCGGCGACGGAGGTTCTGCTCCTGCGGACGGACGATGCGTGCCGTCGGCGGCGCGTCGTCGATTGACCGGTGCGCGCGGGCAGAGCCGGGGCGTGTGTTTTAGTGACCGAAGTAGACCGAGTTCACAGGATTCGGCGCTTCACGCGTGATCGGGCGGCCCGACTGTGCTGCGCCCGTCGCGGCGGCACCGTAGCCGCTCGTATCAGCATGGGCGAGCATCGGCTGGTTCGGCTGAACGCGCTGTTCGGCCGCGAGGATGTCGTTCGGGTATTGCGAATCGCTCGCCTGCGGCTTGTAGCCGTTTTGTTCCAATTGCACGAGTTCGGCGCGGACCTGTTCGCGGGTCAGCCCTTGCTGGGATTGCGCAAACGACGCGATCGGGGTGGCGATAACGGTAGCAGCAATCGCTGCGTAGATGATCGACTTCATGATGGACCTCCGAAATGTGTTCTGTTTTGCTTCGCCTCGGGCGGGATTGTCTGAAGCGAATGACTGTAGTCTAGTCGGCGCCCCTCCAAGGGAAAACCCTTAGTTCGCATATACAGTGTTGCGATTTTGGAAAGTATTCACGTCCTTTGACGAAGCCGAGCTGCGACATTTACATTACTGACAGAACAATCGCTGACAAAGTGCCGACGAATCGATCGCGTCGCCGCAAGCTTGTGTTGTAGAATCGAAAGGTTTTCATCGCCAGCCGATACGTCCGCTCACCATGTACGCGCCCACGCCCCTGAAGCTTTCGCCGTCCGGCCCGGCCGGCGTGCGTGCGCGCGTCGGCCGTCTGGCGCAGCCCCTCGCTCGACGCACGGCCCAAGCGCCGCTCGCCGTCGCCCGGCGCCTGGTCTGACGCCCGCTCTCCCCCGGAGCCGGTCAGACAGGCTCCGGGCGATCCCCTGAAGGCACGTCCCGCCTGCCCTGCCGATCATTTGGAGAACCGTCATGAAGCAACGCCTTTACCAGCTCACCGAACTCGATGTCGCGCGTCTCGAAAAGTACGCCGAACACAATCCGCGCTTTCAGGCGATGCTCGACACGCTGCTCGAACGCGCCGACATCGTCCGATCGGACGCGATCAAGGCCAACGTCGTCACGATGAATTCGCAGATCACGCTGCTCGACGAGGCGACTCAGGAGCCGGCCACCTGGACCATCGTGTATCCGGATGCCGCGAACCTCGAACTCGGCCGTCTGAACGTGTTCTCGCCGGTCGGGATGGCGCTATTGGGCACGCAACGCGGCCAGTCAGTGAAGGTGATGCAGCCGAGCGGCACGGAAAAGCTGATGAAGGTCGCGGAGATCGTGTTCCAGCCGGAAGCGAACGGCGAATACACGCGCTGACGCCGCGCGGTGACGCGACGGCGGCGCGCCGCGGGCCGAAAATGAAAAAGCGAGGCATGAGCCTCGCTTTTTTTGTGCGTGCGCCAAGATGGAGCCGCAGCGCAGACCAGTTCTGCCCGGCACACGCGAAAAAAAGGCGCCCGAAGGCGCCTTTTTCGAAGCTGGTTACCCAGCCGTCACGCTTAGAAGCGGTGACGCAGACCAACCGTTGCTGCGGTTTGGTTGATCGACGAGCTCGGCAGCGTGTCGATGTTGCCGTTGTAGATCGACGCGTTCGCGCCGCTAGCACGCTGGTACACAGCCTGTGCGTACACGTCGGTACGCTTCGACAGTGCGTAGTCAGCCTGCAGGCCAACTTGGTGCCAGTGAGCGCTGTCCTGACCCAGACGCGCGTTCGAGTACGTGTAAGCAACGCCCAGACCCAGAGCCGGCGTCAGGTTGTACTTGCCGTTGACTTCGTAGTTGTCGATGCGAACCGACGTACCGGTCGCGCCCGTGTTGTCCAGACGAGCTTGCGTCCATGCTGCGCCGACTTGTGCCGGGCCGAATGCGTAGCCAGCAGCTGCGCCGTACGTACGGACGCGGCCTTGCGTTGCCAGCGTGTCAACTGCGCCGCCGGTCGTTTGGCCCGGGTTGTTCAGTTGCGAGTACGCACCTGCGATCTTCAGGCCTTGGAACTGGTACGACACGCCGCCGCTGTAAGCACGGTTGTTGCCGAAGTTCGTGTTGTTCGAGAACGAGTACGTGCCGCCGAATTGCAGGCCAGCGTAGTTAGCGCTCGTGAACTTGATGCTGTTGTTCGGCGAGTAGCCACCGTTCGTGCTCAGGTTGTCGAAGTTGCCGACGTGCGCGAAGTACGTACCACCCCAGCTGCCCGTTGCGGTCAGCGGAGCCAGGTAGTCTTGAACGGAGTCATACTGCTTGCCCAGCGTGACGGTGCCGTACTGGCTCGACAGACCGACGAAAGCCTGACGGTTGAACATGCCGCCGTTGTTACGGAAACGGCCGTTGCCGATGTCGAAGCCGCTCTCCAACGTGAAGATCGCCTTCAGGCCACCACCGAGGTCTTCCGAACCACGCAGGCCGAAGCGGCTCTGGTCAATGCCCGAGCCCATCGACCACAGCGACTTGCCAGCCTGGCCCGGGGCCGGCTGAACGTTGCTTTGGTACGTGATGCCTGCGTCCAGCACGCCGTACAGCGTGACGCTGCTTTGCGCGTGAGCGACGGTTGCGAACGATGCTGCAGCTGCTGCAACGATCAGAGTCTTGTTCATTCGTGGAGCTCCCTTCTAAAAAGAGGCAGGTCTCGCGACCTTGTTTCATAAACGGTCTCAACCGCCCGGGAACGCCATCGGTCCTGCTGGCTGCGCCCGGATAGTTGCCCGTTTGGGAACCGTGAGTTTAGGGGTGTACCCTAGGGGAGCGATCCGCAAATAAAGAAATAAGCTTTTCCAGAACTAGAAATAATGAAAGTGGGGTCTAGTTATAAGTATTTGTTTTGCCGTGGTTTTTTGACTTCTTGACGAAAGCATTTTGGTCGCTTCTATCGCACCATTCTTTCATGTCACCGTCTTGACGGTTGCATAGAAACAACAGGCGAATCCGAGCCGGCAACGCCAAATCGGTACTTTTTACCCGATTCCGTCTCAAATTCTGGGTACCGAGGCCTAAAACCCGCGGTTCCGCTTGGTAAACAGGGGGCGCATCGCACGAACGGGCCGCCCATGCCCGGCCAGCGCGCCGACGTTGCGCGGGTGACACACCGTTACACCGCTGACAGCCGTCGTAACGCGCCCGCGCGACCGGCACGCTAATGTAATGCGGCATCCGACTTTCGAACAGGACATCCCATGAATCGACGCTCGTTGTTGCGCGCGATCGGCTTGACCGCTGCGTTCGTCGGCTCGGGCGGTTGGCTACGCGCCGCCTGGGCCCGTCCGGGGCCGCCCGATCGGCCGCCCCATTCGAACCGTCCCGATCGCGCGCCGCCCCCGCCGCGTCACGATCGTCGGCCTCGACCGCCGCGCCCGCACGGTTATATCTGGACGGACGGCTACTGGCGCTGGCAGCACGGCCGCTATATATGGGTGCCGGGGCGCTGGGTCGCGCGACGCCCGGGCCGCCGCTGGGTGCCCGGCTACTGGCGTCGCCAGGGACACGCGTGGATCTACGTCGACGGCTACTGGCGGTAGCCGCGAGCAAGCGGCGCGCGCGACCGCAAGCCGGTCGCGCTTGGCCTGGATGGTGGTGTCGCACACGGGCCCAGGGATACGCGCCTCCCCCGTGACGCCCTGACGCCCTGACGCCGCCGCGGCGGCCGAATCGGCCGCCGCGATCCTCAGGCCACGCGCAGGGACAGCAGTTGCTCGGTCGTCAGCACGTCGGCGAACGTATCGGACAGCGCAGCGAGCGTCGCGCGATGGAGGTCGCGGTGCGCGACGGTACCGCCGTCGGCCATGTCGAGGTCGCGCGTCGCGCACGCATCGTCGACGACGATCGCCGAATAGCCGAGCGGCACTGCATCGCGCGTCGCACCGGCGACGCACGCGTGCGTCATCAGTCCGGTGACGATCAGCGTATCGATGCCCGCCGCCTTCAGCCGCGCGTCGATGTCGGTCGTCGGAAACACGCTGACCGACGTCTTCTTCACGACCGCGTGATGCGGCGCCGGCTGCAGGTCGGCATGGAAGCGGAAGCCGTCGCTGCCGTCCGCGAAGAGCGGGCCGTCGGCCGGACCGACGTGCTGCACGTGAAAGACCGGCATCCCGGCCCGATCGGCGAACGCGATCACGCGCTGCGCGTTCGCGAGCGCGCGCGAACCTTCGGGAATCGGCAGGCGTCCGCTGAAATATTCGTTCTGGAAGTCGATCACCAGCAGCGCGGTGCGGGCAGCGTCGATCGACGTCGGCGCCGTTGCGCCGGCAAGGGTACGGATGGTCGGATGTTGCATGGTCGTTCTCTCGGTTGGCACATCGTACGGAGCGGCGGTCCGGCGCTGCCGGCGCCGCCAGGCGCGGCCGGCGAGCCGTTCACACCGGGAACAAGCTCGCGTCGACCGCGAGGCGCCAGTGTCGGTCCGCACGGCCCGACGCGACAGTGGCCCGCGGGACAAGCTCCGATAGGATCGGGCCAAGCCGTGCGGCACGCGCCGGCGTACGACAGCGCGACCGCTCTCGCACCGCCCTACTTGCGCCCGTACGCACCGACCATCAGGAAGCCGGGTACCAAGCCGGCGCCGCCAATCGGCAACAGGCCGGTTTCGCCGAATGCCGGCAGCAGGTTCATGCGCGCCCCTCACGACCGACGCGACGGCCGTCACCGAGCCGGCGATGCCGAGCACCTGCCTTGCCGGTCCTCGCTGACGGCATCCGGGAACGCGCTGTATACACAGGCGGATGCGGCCGTCGAGATGAAGCTCGGCCGCAATTTCGACAAGGTGCGCCGCATGCTCGACGAACGCGGGCCCGCGCGTCGCGCGCTATATGAAGCGCGCCACGATCGTCGTATGGGCAACCATGTCGATATCCGACGACCGCCGCGCGAGCGCACGCAGCACGGGCTCGTACGGAAACACCCGACGATCGCTGAATATCGCGGACCTCATCGACAGTGCACGAGCCCGAAGCCCATCGCCGCCATCCCGATGGCGAGCAGACAGATGTCGAGCAATGCGCAGTCGAGCCGGGACATGACAGTCGTCCGCACGGCGTCCGAATGATCGTCAGCGTAACGATAGGCCGGCCGCCCAGCAGGCTACGCCTGCGATGCTGGAGCCATCGAACGGTCCGATAGCCGATAGTCGCCCTGCGGCCCGCACCGATGCCATGAACGCGCAGCCAGGCGCCAAGCCGCTTTACTCCGCGCTCGTCACCGGCTCGCCGCGAAACTGTCGGCGCGCAAGCACGCATGGCGCACCGTCGCGCATGAACACGCTCGCGGCCAGCCCGAACGACGCCGCGAACAGCACGTACCAGGCAGGTGCGACGGGCGAGCCGCTCGCGCGCGTCAGCCACGTGACGATGAACGGCGCGAAGCCGCCGAAGATCATCACCGCGATGTTGTACGCGAGCGCGATGCCGGTCGACCGCATGCGCGTCGCGAACTGCTCGGCGAGCGCCGTCGGCGCGGGGCCGTAGGTTACGCCGATGATCGTGCAGATCACCAGCTGCATCACGAGCAGCCGGCCGATGCTCGGCGCGGCGGCCAGCCACGAGAAGAGCGGATAGGTGACCGTCAACAGCGCCAGCATGCCGGCGAGCAGCACCGGCCGGCGACCGATGCGATCGGACACCATCGCCGCCACCGGGATCGTCAGCGTCAGCAGCGCGACCGCCGCCATCTGCGCCTGGAACACCTGGTCGAGCGGCAGCCCGAAGGTCCGGTTCACGAACGTCGGCATATTGACGAGCATCACGTAGAACACGGCCGTGCCCGTGATCGTCTGCCCCATCGAGACCAGCACGCCGCGCAGGTTGTCGCGCAGCACGCGTGCGACGCTGGCGGGCGGCTCGGCCCGCGACTTGCTGGCTTCGACGAACGCGTCGGTCTCTTCCATGTGGCGACGGATCCACAGGCCGACCGGCCCGATCAGCAGCCCGAGCGCGAACGGCACGCGCCAGCCCCAGCTGTCGAGCGCACCGGCCGATAGCGACTGCGTCGCCCACGCGCCGATCGCCGCGCCCGAAAACACCGCAAGACACTGGCCGATCAGTTGCCACGATCCGTACAGGCCGCGCCGGTGCGCGGGCGCGCTTTCGACGAGGAACGACGTCGCGCTCGCGTATTCGCCGCCGGTCGCGAAGCCCTGCAGCAGCCGCGCGATCACGATCAGCATCGGCGCGGCAGGGCCGATCGCCGCATACGTCGGCGCGAACGTGATCATCGCGATCGACAGCGTCATCAGCAGGATGATCAGCTGCATCGCCGCCTTGCGGCCCTTGCGGTCCGCATAGAGCCCGAGCAGGATGCCGCCCACCGGACGCATGAAGAAGCCGACGCCGAACGTCGCGAGCGACATCAGCAGCGATGCGTACTGACTGTCGGCCGGAAAGAACAGTCTCGCGATGATGCCGGAGAAGAACCCGTAAACGATGAAGTCGTACCACTCGAGGGTATTGCCGATGACAGCGGCAACCACTTGCCGATGCCGCGTGCTCCGACCTGAATCAGCGCGCATGCGTGTCTCCTGCAGTCTCATGAGGCCGCGCCGCGCGATGCGTCGCGCCATGCCGCCGGCACGGCGCATGCGGCCTGCCCGTTGGTGTGCGCCGGCCCGCGCGGCGCGACAAGCGCCGGCATCCAGCCGCCCTCTGCCGGTATAGGTCCGACGTGAACCGATGATAGGCACGCAGCAAATGCGCATCAATTAAGCCGAATGGCGAAGCATTAGCCGCAGATTAAATGTCGGCACCGGCAGCGAACGAAGTAGCCGCGATCGCGTTCACGCGGCCGCTGTCCCGATGTCCCGCTCTCGCGCGATCGGCCCGTTTGTGTGCCGTTCACCCGGTTTTTCGCGCATTGTGACGACCGCGGTTCTCGGGCAGAATTTTCGATCGACCTGCTTCCGCCGTCCGACCATGCGCAATCGCATCAACGAAGAGATCACCTTCCGCAAGCTCGAGGTGCTGCTCGCGTTCATGGAAGCCGGCAGTCTCGCGAAAGCGGCCGAAGCGCTGGGTGTCAGCACGGTCAGCGTGCACCGTGCGCTGCATACGCTCGAAGAAGGCATGCATTGCGCGCTGTTCCGTCACGAAGGTCGTAACCTGCTCCCGACCGAAGCCGCGCAGGTGCTGGCCGAAGTCGCCGACGAAGTGATCAAGACGATGACCGAGGGGATTCGCGCGACGCGCGAGGCGGCCGGCTACGGTGCAGGCCAGTTGAAGATCGGCTCGCTCTATTCGCTGACGATCCGCACCGTGCCCGAAGTCGTGATCGCGCTGAAGGAGCGCCGTCCGCAGCTGCAGGCCGAGCTTGTGCTCGGCTCGAACGCGGACCTGCTCGACAAGCTCAGGCAAGGCGCAATCGACGCGACGCTGATGGCACTGCCCGAGCCCGACGCGGAAATCGAATCGATCGCCCTGTTCGAGGACGAGATGTTCTTTGCCGCGCCGGTCGATTCGCCGTATGCGCGCTGCGATGCGATCGATCTCGGCGCTTGCCGCGACGAGCCGTTCGTATCGCTCGGCGACGGCTTCGCGACGCATCGAGGCTTCACGGAAGCGTTCCGCGCCGCGAGCATTACGCCGAACATCGCGATGCGGGTGGGCGACATCTTCTCGCTGATCAACCTCGTGTCGGGCGGCGTCGGCTATTCGCTGCTGCCAGGCCGCGTGCGCGACCTGTTCGCGCACAAGATCACGCTCGTGCCGATCGCCGGGCACACGATCCGCCAGACGATCGGCCTGAGTTTCCTCCATCGTCGCGAACGCGACCCGAACCTGCTCGCGCTCGCGACGGTCTGCAGGCTGACGGTCAAGGCGTCGAATCGGGGCTGACGCGCGTCGGCGTCACGATCTGCGAACGCGACGTAACGTACCGAAACGCGACGCTCAGTACCCCTTCGGCTGAATCGACGGCGCGCCGCCGCTGCGCGCTGACGCCGTGCCGCCGCGCACGAAGCGGCGCCCTTGCGGACCGTACACGCCGTCCGGCTCCGGATACAGCGTCAGCAGCACGATATACAGCGCCGCGCCGACCACGAACGACACCGGCACGCTCAGGTCGAGCCCGCCGGCCAGATGACCGAGCGGCCCCACGAACTGGCCCGGCAGGTTCACGCACGCGAGGCCGACGAACGCGGCCGGCAGCCACGCGCCCATCGCGCGCAGGTTCCACCCGTGCGCGAACCAGTAATGTCCGCCGCGCAAACCGCGGTTGAACACCTGCAGGTCGTCCGCGAGGTAGTAGCCGCGTCGCGTCACGTAGCCGATCACCATGATCGCCATCCACGGACAGCTGAAGGTGCAGATCAGCGTCGAGAACGTCGACACGCTTTCGACGAGATTGAACCAGAAGCGGCCGATGAAGATGAACGCGATCGCGATCGTGCCGATCAGCAGCGTCGCGCGCACGCGCGTCAGCAAGCGCGGGAACATGCTCGACACGTCGAGCCCGGTGCCGTACAGCGCCGTCGTGCCGGTCGACATCCCGCCGATGATCGCGATCAGGCACATCGGCAACAGAAACCAGCGCGGCGAGATCGAAAGCAGGCCGCCGACGTAGTCGTTCGATGCGATGAACGCAGGCGCCTTCGATGCGATGATCGTCGCGGTCGCGAGGCCGAAGAAGAACGGCACGAACGTCGCGATCTGCGCGGCAAACACGGCGCCCATCACGCGACGCTTCGGCGTGTGCTGCGGAATGTAGCGCGCCCAGTCGCCGAGCGTCGACGCGAACGACACCGGGTTGCTGAGCGCAACCAGCACCGCACCGACGAACGCGGCCCAGAAACCTGCGCTTCCGTCATGCAGCGAGCCGGCATAGTTCACGTCGAACAGCCCGGCAAACGCGAACAGGCCGGCCACGAACAGCACGCTTGCCGCCCACACCGCGATCTTGTTGACCCACAGCATGAAGCGAAATCCGTAGATGCAGACGATCAGCACGAGCACCGCGAACACCATGTATGCGGCGCCGAGCGTGAAGCCGTTGACCGGCACCCCGACCATGTCATGCGCGCCGCCGACGAGCGCATCGCCGGAACTCCATACGGCGAGCGAGAAAAACGCGATCGACGTGAGCAGCGCGAGAAACGAGCCGACGATCCGGCCGTGGATGCCGAAATGCGCGCCGGACGATACGGGGTCGCTCGTGCCGTTGCGCGGCCCGAACAGGCTCATCGGCGCGAGGATGCAGGTGCCGGCGAGCACGCCGAGCACGATCGCGCAAACGCCGGCCTTGAACGACAGCCCGACGAGCACCGGAAAGCTGCCGAGCACCGACGTGGAAAAGGTATTGCAGCCGCCGAACAGCAGCCGGAACAGATCGATCGGCCGCGCGTAGCGCGACGCGTCGGGGATGCGCTCGAAACCGAACGACTCGACTTGCGTAATCCTGCCTTCAGCCATTTGTCTCCTACTCCTCTGGTGCATCGGTACGGCCCGCTGCTGCGGCCGCACGACGCATCGTCATCGATTCGCGGCCACTCTAAACCAGATCGGGACGCGCAAATATTGCGCATTTGAGACGTTTACGACGAAGGAGAACAATGTTTTCCCGGCTGGCGCGCACGCGGGACGGCGCGCTCGGGATATCGCGCCGGATGGCGGGCGAGCGCTCGCTGCGGCGGCGGGCGCGAACCGGTCGTCCGCAACCCGCGCCCCCCGGTGCGACGATCTGGGCCACTTGGCCACCTGGCCATCCAGCGACCGCGACCACCGCACCCGCCGCAACGACGGCTAAGGCTGCGCGTCCGCCCGCTGCGCCGGTTCGCGCGCCCCGCCCGAAGGCGGCCATCCGCCGGCGAGCGCCTTGTACAGCGCGACCGTCGACGCGGCGCTGCGCATCCGGCCGTCGGCCGCCGCATCCTGCGCCTGCAGCAGCGTACGCTGTGCATCGAGCACTTCGTAGTAGTCGATCGCACCGGCCGAAAACCGCGTCTGCGCGAGCTGCGCGGCGCGCGCGCTGTCGGCGGCCGCGCGCGTCAGATGCGCGGTCTCGTCGCGCGTGCGGGCAACGCGCAGCAGCGCGTTCTCGGTTTCTTCGAGCGCGCCGAGCACGGTCTGCCGGTATTGCGCGAGCTGTCCCGCCGCTTCGGCGTCGCTTGCGGCGATGCGCGCGCGTACGCGGCCGACGTCCAGAAACGACCAGTCGATGCCGAGTGCGATCAGGTTCGTGTCGCTGCCCGAGCGGAAAAATCCGTAGCTGCTCGTCGCGCTGCCGAGCAGGCCCGACAGCGTGAAGCGCGGAAACAGATCGGCCGTCGCGACGCCGATCCGCGCGGTCGCCGCATGCAGCCGCGCCTCGGCCGCCGCGACGTCGGGACGCCGGCGCAGCAGATCACCGGGCGTGCCGGGATCGATGTCGGCGGCAAGCGTCGGCAACGGCGCGCCGGCCGGCACGTTGAATCGACCGACCAGTGCATCGGGCCGCTGTCCGGTCAGCACCGCGAGCCGATGCTCGTCGACGCCGATCGCCGCTTCATAGACGGCGATCCGCGAGGTCGTCGCCTCGTACTGCGCGCGTGCGCGCGCCGCATCGAGCTCGGAGCCGCGGCCCGCGGCGACGCGCGCATTGATCAGTGCGAGCGTCTGCTGCTGGTTCGCGGCGTTGTCGCGCGCGATCCGCAGCCGTTCCTGCGAGCCGCGCAAGTCGACGTACGTGGCCGCGACCTCGGCCGCGATCGCGACCCGCACGGCGCGCACGTCGGCCGCGCTCGCGGCCGTTTCGGCGCGCTGCGATTCGATCGAACGGCGCACGCGGCCGAACAGATCGAGCTCCCAACCGGCGTTGATGCCGACGCTCGAAATCGGCGTGTCGCGCTCGCTGCGCGGCGCGCCGAACGCCTGATCCTTGCTCGTCAGCTGATGGCCGATCCGGCCGCTCGCAGTGACCGTCGGATAGCGATCGAAGCGCGCCTGCGACAGCAGCGCGTTCGATGCGTCGTAGCGCGACACCGCCAGCGCCAGATCCTGGTTCGCGGCGAGCGCGGCCTCGATCAGCGCGCTCAGCGCCGGATCGCCGAAGCCGCGCCAGAATGCGGCGTCGGCATCGGCCGACGCATCGGGCGGCGAGCCGTCCTGCGTCGCCGGATGCGCGTCGCGCGCGAAGCGTGCGGCCGTGACCGTATCGGGCCGCACAAAGTCCGGGCCGACGGCACACGCCGACAGCATCGCGGCCATCGCGAGCGCTGAAAATCGGAATGCGGCGCTCATCGGTTCTCTCCTTCCAGCGTGCCGTGCTGTTCGTGCCACACGGTCGGCGTGCCGCCCGCGAGCTTGCGGATCGTCACGTAGAACACCGGCGTCAGGAACAGCCCGAACAGCGTGACGCCGAGCATCCCCGCGAACACGGTCACGCCGGTGGCCGCGCGCACCTCGCTGCCGGCACCGCTGCCGATCAGCAGCGGCACCGACCCGGCGATGAACGCAACCGAGGTCATCACGATCGGGCGCAGACGCAGCCGGCACGCTTCGAGCGCCGCGTCGATCGTGCGCTTGCCCTGGATCTCGAGTTCGCGCGCGAATTCGACGATCAGGATCGCGTTCTTGCACGCAAGTCCCATCAGCACGACGAGACCGACCTGCACGAACACGTTGTTGTCGCCGCCGGACAGCCACACGCCGAACAGCGCCGCGCACATACAGACGGGCACGATCAGGATCACCGCGAGCGGCAGCGTCCAGCTCTCGTACAGCGACGCGAGCACGAGGAACACGAGCATCACCGCGAGCGGAAACACGACGATCGCCGCATTGCTCTGCGTGACCTGCTGATAGCTGAGGTCGGTCCATTCGAGCGTGATGCCCGGCGGCAGCACGTCCTTCGCGATCTGTTCGAGCTTCGCGATGGCCTGCGACGACGACATCGTCTTCGGATCGGTGTCGCCGATCAGATCGGCGGCGGGATAGCCGTTGTAGCGTACGACCGGGTCCGGCCCGTACGCGGGCACGACCGTCACCATCGAGCCGATCGGCACCATCTCGCCCTTCGCGTTGCGCGTGCGCAGGTTCGCGATGTCGGCGGCCGTCTGCCGGTGGCCGGCATCGGCCTGCGCCATCACGCGATACACGCGGCCGAACGCGTTGAAGTCGTTCACGTACATCGAGCCGAGATAGACCTGCAGCGTGCTGAACAGATCGGTCAACGCGACGCCCTGCGCCTTCGCCTTCAGCCGGTCGACCTTCACTTCGAGTTGCGGAATGTTCGCCTGGTACGAGCTGACCGGATAGGTCATCCCCGGCGTTTTCGCGACCGCGGCCTGGAACGCGACGAGCGCGTTCTGCAATGCGCCGTAGCCGAGCCCCGCGCGATCTTCCAGATACAACGCATAGCCGGAACCGTTGCCGAGCCCCTGAATCGGCGGCGGCATCAGCGCATACGTGATGCCGCCGCCGATCGTCGCGAACCGCGCGTTCAACTCCGCATTGATCTGCGCGGCGCTGCGGCGGCGCTGATCGAACGGCTTCAGGATCACGTACGCATTCGTGATGTTCGGCGTGTTGACACCCTGCAGCGCGTTGAGCCCGGCAAACGCCGGCACCATCTCGACGCCGTCGGTCTGCAACGCGAGCTTCGTCATCTGCTCGGTGATCGCGCTCGTGCGCGCGAGCGATGCGCCCTCCGGCAGCTTCGCGCCCGCGAACAGGTACAGCTTGTCCTGCACGGGGATAAAGCCGCCCGGCACCGCGTGCAGCAACAGCGCAGTCGCCGCAAGCAGCGCCGCGTAGACGGCGAACACCGCGCCGCGCCGCTTCAGCGTGCGTGCGACGACGCCGTGATAGCGATCGGAACTGCGCTCGAAGAAGCGGTTGAACGGACGAAACAGCCAGCCGAAACCGCGGTCGAGCGCGCGCGTCAATGCATCCTTCGGTGCGCCGTGCGGATGCAGCAGCTTCGCCGCGAGCGCCGGCGACAGCGTCAGCGAGTTGATCGCCGATATCACGGTCGAAATCGCGATCGTCACGGCGAACTGCTTGTAGAACTGGCCGGTCACGCCGGACAGGAACGCCATCGGCACGAATACCGCGCACAGCACGAGCGCGATCGCGACGATCGGCCCCGAGACCTCGCGCATCGCCTGATGCGCGGCGTCGCGCGGGCTCAACCCCTGCGCGATGTTGCGCTCGACGTTCTCGACGACGACGATCGCATCGTCGACGACGATCCCGATCGCAAGCACGAGCCCGAACAGCGTCAGCGTGTTGATCGAATAGCCGAGCAGATAGAGCCACGCGAACGTGCCGACCACCGACACCGGCACCGCGACGAGCGGAATGATCGACGCGCGCCAGGTCTGCAGAAACAGGATCACGACGAACACGACGAGCACGACCGCCTCGATCAGCGTGTGCTGTACCGCCCGGATCGATTCGCGCACGAACACGGTCGGGTCCCACACGGGCCGGTATGCGACGCCGGGCGGGAAGCGCTTCGACAGCTCGTCGAGCTTCGCATACACGGCCTTTGCGACGTCGAGCGCGTTCGCGCCCGGCGACAGGAAGATGCCGACCACCGCCGAATGCTTGTCGTTGAAATACGAGCGCAGCGTGTAGTCGCCGGCGCCGAGCTCGATGCGCGCGACGTCGGACAGCTTCACGACCTGCCCGTCGTCGCCGGTGCGCAGCACGATGTCGCCGAACTCCTGCTCGGTGCGCAGACGGCCGCGCACGTTGATCGACACGAGGAAATCGTGCGCCTTCGGCGATGGCTCCGCACCGAGCTGGCCGGCCGACACCTGCACGTTCTGCTCGCGCACGGCCGCGATCACGTCGCTCGCGGTCAGCCCGCGCGACGCGAGGCGGTTCGGATCGAGCCAGAGTCGCATCGCATAGTCGCCGGAGCCGTACACGCCGACGTCGCCGATACCCGTGAGCCGCGACAGCTCGTCCTTCACGTGCAACGTCAGATAGTTGCGCAGATACAGCGAATCGCGGCTGTTGTCCGGCGAATAGAGGCTCACGTACATCAGCGGTGTCGGGGATTGCTTCTGCGTGGTCACGCCGTATTGCCGCACCTCGTCGGGCAGACGCGACAGCGCCTGGCTCACGCGGTTCTGCACGCGCACGGCCGCCGTGTCGGGATCGACGCCCGGCAGGAACGTGACGACGACCTGCAGGCTGCCGTCCGACCCGGCAACCGACTTCATGTACATGATCCCTTCGACGCCGTTGATCGCTTCCTCGAGCGGCTCGGCCACCGATTCGGCGATCTCCTTCGGGTTCGCGCCCGGATAGGTCGCGCGCACGACGACGCTCGGCGGCACGACTTCCGGATACTCGCCGGCCGGCAGCATCGGGATCGCGATCAGACCGAGCGCGAAGATCACGATCGACAGCACGACCGCGAAGATCGGCCGGTCGATGAAGAAACGGGAGAAATCCATCGCATGCCTCCCGTTATTGCGCGGCCGGCGCGCCGGCATCGGCGACGGCCTGCGCGGCGCCGCCCGGTTGCACATCGGCGCGCGCCGGTTGCGGCTTCGGCTTGACCTGCGCGCCCGGATAGTAGATGCGCTGCACGCCGTCGACGACGACGCGATCGCCCGCATTCAGCCCCTTCTCGACGATCCGCTGGCCGTCGAGATCGCGGCCGATCGTCACGTCGCGGCGCAGCGCCTTGTCGCCGGGGCCGATCACGTAGACGTACTTGCGGTCCTGATCGGTCAGCACGGCCTTGTCGTCGACGAGTAGTGCGCTCCGCTCGCGCCCGCTGACGAGTTGCACGCGTGCGTACAGCCCCGGCGTGAAGGTGTGGTCCGCATTCGGCAGCCGCACGCGCGCGCGGATCGTGCCGGTTTGCGGGTCGAGCCGGTTGTCGAGGAAGTCGACGGTGCCCGCGTGCGGGAAGCCCGTTTCGTTCGCGAGGCCGACGCGCACGGGATCGGCGCCGATCGCACGATGCGCCGGATCCGCGCGCTGCGCGTTGTAGCGCAGATAGCTCTGTTCGTCGCAGTCGAAGTACACGTAGACGGGATCCTGCGATACGACGGTCGTGAGCAGCGTGTCGTCCGCACGCGCGAGATTGCCGGCTGTCGCGAGCGCACGGCCGACGCGGCCCGCGATCGGCGCGCGCACTTCGGTGAAGCCGAGGTTCAGCTTCGCGTCGGCGACGGCCGCATCGGCCGCCTGCAAATCGGCGCGCGCCTGCTCGGCCGCCGTACGCGCATTGTCGAGTTCTTCCTGCGACGTCGCATGCGCGTCGATCAGCGTCTGCACGCGCTGCAGCTGCACGCGCGCGAGGTGCTCGGCGGCACGCGCGCGCTGCTGCTGCGCGATCGCGCGATCGAGCGCGATCCGGTAAGGGCGCGGATCGATCTCGAACAGCACCGCGCCCTGCGCGACGAGATCGCCTTCCTTGTATCGGATCCGTTGCAGATAGCCGCTCACGCGCGGCCGCAATTCGACCGCATCGACGGCTTCGACGCGGCCGTTGAATTCATCGGCGATCCTTACGGTACGGGGAACGACGGTCGCAACCCCGACCTCGGGCAACGGCGCGCTCGGCGCACCGCCCTGGCCGTCGTGACAGCCGGACAGCGCCAGCAGCAGGACACAGGCCGCGCCCAACGGCGAGGTCCTGCGGAAAGAGAGGGAGAGCATGTTGCCTCGCGACGGGTTAAACTGCCGCGTAGCTTAAAAGTTCAAGTTAACTTCAAGTCAAGCTTTCCCGGAGGGCATCATGGGTATCCAGGAAGTTCCGCAATGGCCGCTGATGTCGATCCGCGAAGTCGCCGCGCGCAGCGGCGTGCCGGCTTCGACGCTGCGCTTCTATGAAGCGCGCGGACTCATCAAGTCGCACCGGAACGGGTCGAGCCACCGTCACTATTCGCGCGCCGTGCTGCGGCTGATCGCGTTCATCGTGTTCGCGCAGAAGATCGGCTATACGCTCGACGAAATCGCCGAGCAGCTCGTGAGCCTGCCGGAAGATACCGCGCCGACGAACAAGGACTGGCAGCGGCTGTCGCGCGGCTGGAAGCAGCGCGTCGCCAGCCGCATCGAGGAATTGCAGCGGCTTTACATCAATCTCGACGAATGCATCGGCTGCGGCTGCCTGTCGCTGAAGCGCTGCAAGCTGACCAATCCCGAGGACCGCGCGGGCCGCAACGGGCCCGGCGCGCGGCGCTGGCTCGGCGATCCGCCGCCGGCCGTTCCGGAATGAAGTGCGTGATGCGGATCACGGCCGGCGCCGGCCGGCATGTCACCCGACCCGCCAGCCGCCGTTCACCGCAATCGTCGCGCCCGTGACGAACGCCGCGCGCGGGCTCGCGAGCCAGGCGACCGCGTCCGCGATATCGGCAGGTTGCCCGGCACGGCCGACCGGCGTCTGCTCACGGATAGTCGCCGCGATGTCCGACGCGACGCCGCCATCGCCGAAAAAGCGCGTATCCGCGATATAGCCCGGCGCGACGGTATTCACCGTGACGCCGCGCGGCCCCAGTTCGCGCGCAAGCGCGACGGTGAATCCTTCGACGCCTGCCTTGGCCGCCGCGTACGCGAGGCCGCCCGGCAGCAGGCTGCCCGCACGCGCGGCGATCGAGCCGACGTTGACGATGCGCGCATCGTGTGTGGCCAGATGCGGCAGCACGGCCAGCGTCGTGACGAACGCGCTCTTCAGGTTTGCTTCGATTACCGCATCCCATGCCGCCTCGGCATCGTCGAGCGGCGTATCGGCGCTGACTCGCCGCGTCAGGCCCGCGTTGTTGACCAGCACGTCGATGCGCGGCCAGCGCGCGACGATCGCGGCGACGGCCGCTTCCGCATCGCGCCGCACGCTGAGGTCCGCCGCATGCCCGAGTGCCGCGTCGCCGAGTTGCGCGACCGACGCTGCCAGCCGCTGCGCATCGCGCGCCACGATCGCGACGCGATAACCGTCGTCGCTCAAGCGCCGCGCGATCGCGAAACCGATCCCGCTCGACCCACCCGTCACCAGCGCCGTGCGCTGCGGTTCAATACCTGTCATGACCTGCCCTCCCGAATGTCGACAATGAATGACACCGGAAGTCTGGTCGACGCCGCGCGATAGATAAAATACGAATTCGATGATCAACTGATACATGGAAGGTATCGCATGATCGATCTGCGCCAGTTCCGGCAATTCATCGCCGTCGCCGAGACGCTCAGCTTCCGGCGCGCCGCCGAGCGCCTGCACATGGCGCAGCCGCCGCTCAGCGCGGCGATCCGCAAACTCGAGGACGAACTCGGCGTCATGCTCCTCGCCCGCGACAACCGCGGCACGGCGCTCACACCGGCCGGCGACGCGTTCCTGCTCGAAGCGCGGCGCGCGCTGGAGCAGGCCGAGCGCGCGATGATCGCAGCCCGCCGTGCCGGTGCGGGCCTCGGCGGCACGCTGCGGTTGCGGTTCGTCGACAGCACCGTCAATGCCCTGCTGCCGCCGATCCTGCGCGCGTTCCAGGAGCGGCATCCGCACGTCGATTTCCAGCTCGAGGAAGGCACGACCGCCGAGCAGGTGCTGGCGCTGCGTCAGGATCGCACCGATGTCGGGCTCGTCGTGCTGCCGGTGCCGGATGCCGGCGACGTTCACATCGAGCCACTCTTGCGCGACCGCATGGTTGCCGCGCTGCCCGATGGACACCGGCTGGCGCGCCGCCGGCGCATCGCGCTCGCGGAGCTGGCGGACGAACCGTGGGTGCTGTTTGCCGCGCATCACGGCCCCGGCATGCATGCGCGGATCGTCACCGCGTGCGCGCAGGCCGGCTTCACGCCGCGCGTCGTGCAGCAGCCGCGTCAGATGCAGACGACGGCCGGGCTCGTCGCCGGCGGTATCGGTGTTGCGCTGATGCCGCGCCTGTTCGTGCCGGTGCAGCCGCCCGGCATGACGTTTTGCGAACTGAAGGGCGCCGGCTGCCCGCTTGCGTACGAACTGGCGCTCGCCTATCGCACGCCGTCGCCGCTCGTCGATGCGTTGCGCGACACGGCGCGTCACGCGGTGCGCGAACTGGGACTCAACGCGGCAACGTGAGCGCGCGCGTGGCGCGCGTCACGCTCAATCGCCGAGCAGATTCAGCGCGACTTCGAGCACGGTCCGTTTGAACTCGGCCTGTCGCGTCGGCAGCGACGTGTACTCGAGCATCATGTGGCTGTACGAAACGGTCATGCCGATCGCGCTTGCGACCATGAAGAACAGCACGTTCGGATCGGTCCGGCGGATCGCGCCGGCCTGCATCGCCTCGTCGAGCAACGGCACCATCGCGTCGTGATACGGGCGCACCAGCCGCTCCTGCAGCCGGTCGAGCCGCGCGCCCTCTTCGGTCGCCGCCGTTGAAAAGAACATGCCCATGTCGGGCTCATCGAACTCGTGATCGACGCAGAGCTCGATCGCGCGCCGCACGCGCTCGCGATGCGGCAGCGACGACGTGCGCAGTGCGCGCAGCGCATCGAACATCGGTTCGGCCAGTTCGACGATCTGTTCGACGACGGCCAGCCAAAGCGTTTCCTTCGAGCCGAAATGATGGGCGATCAGCGCCGCGTCGACACCGAGTTCGCGTGCGACTTCGCGCACGCTCGTCGCGTCGTAGCCGCGCTTCGCGAAGGTGCGGCGCGCGCTGCGCAAGATCACGTCCGGCCCGACGGTCTCGCCCGCCGACGGCCGCCCGCGCGTGCGCCGCTTCGACGGCGCGCGCTCAGTAACTCCAACCACGTGTTGCTGCTCCTGTCGTGTGGTTCGATCGCCGGTGTTCAGCCCCGTTTCATGCGATCAAAAAAACGGGGGCCCGCTTGACTCCGTTGACACCCGGAGCCCGAAAGCGCTAGGATCATACCTTATTCATCACGTGATGATTTATTCATGACAACCCCTACTCGCATCGTGATCGTCGGCGGCGGGATCGCCGGATTGCAGCTCGCCACGCGTCTGGGCGAACGGCTCGGCAAGTCCGGGCGCGCGCAGGTCACGGTCGTCGACCGCAGCCCGACCCACGTGTGGAAGCCGATGCTGCACACGATCGCGGCCGGCACGCGTGACGTGCAGCAACAGCAGGTGATCTTCGTCGCGCACGCGTGCGAGCACGGTTACACGTATCAGCCCGGCGAGCTTCAAGGGCTCGACCGCACACGCCGGCGCGTGCGGCTCGGCGAGATCCGTTCGCAGGACGGCGCAGTGGTGCTCGAGGCGCGCGAACTCGAATACGACGTGCTGATCCTCGCGCTCGGCAGCCAGGCCAACGACTTCGGCGTACCGGGCGTGCGCGAGCACTGCTATTTCATCGACAGCCAGCGTCAGGCCGAGGCCTTCAACGAAGCGTTGCGGATGCGCGTGTTTCGCAGCGTGGCGCGCGACGAAGCGCTGCGCGTCGCGATCGTCGGCGCGGGCGCGACCGGCGTCGAACTCGCGGCGGAACTGAGCCGGCTGCTCGAAGTCGCGCAGGCGTACGGCGATGCAACGGTGCGCGAGCGGCTGCAGCTCACGCTGCTCGAAAGCGGCCCGCGCATCCTCGCCGCGTTTCCGCCGAAGATTTCCGCGTCGGCGCAGCAACAGCTCGAACGGATCGGCTTCCGGGTGCTGACATCCACGCGCGTGACGTCGGCCGCTTCGAACGGCTTCCACTACGGCGACGATTCGTTTGCCGAAGCGGATCTGATGGTGTGGGCGGCCGGCGTGAAAGCGCCCGAGTTCATGCAGGCGCTCGGCGGCCTCGACACGAATCGCGCGAACCAGATCGTCGTCGGCCCGACGCTGCAGGCAACGACGGACGAGCGCATCTTCGCGATCGGCGATTGCGCAAGCCTGCTGCCCAACGGCCAGGAGCGGCCGCTGCCGCCAACCGCGCAGGTCGCGACGCAGCAGGCCGAACATCTGGCAAAGCACCTGCCGGCATGGCTCGACGGCAAGCCGATGCCGGCTTTCGCGTTCCACGACTTCGGTGCGCTCGTATCGCTGAGCGACTACGACGCGTTCGGCACGCTCGGGCAGTTCGGCTTCTTTCGCGGCGGCTTCATTCGCGGCCGGTTCGCGCAGCTCAGTCATCTGATGCTGTACCGGCGACACCAGCAGGCGCTGCACGGGTTCCGCAAGGCCACGATGCTGTGGATCGCCGAACGCATCAACGGCTGCGTGCAGCCGCGTATCCGCCTGTCCTGATGCCGTGCGCCTGGCATCGCGTAGTGTTTCGAGGAAAACAGACATGGACAACAGTGCAACATCCTGGATCAGAACCGTCGCCGAGATCGGCAGCTTCGACATGCCGCCCGCGTCCTGGCAGGCGCCGCGGCGCCGCACGGTGACGCGCGACCGGCTGCCGCCATGGGATCCGGCGAGCCGGCCGACGATCAGCGTACTCGAGCGGCCGACGCCGGACACCGCGATGATTTCGTGGCGAGATGCGTGTACCGGGCATTACGGGTATCAGAAGTGGCGGTTGTTTACGACGCGGCGACGGGGCGTCTGTGCGCTGTCGGGGCAGCCGATCGAGATCGGCGATAGCGTTTATGCACCGCAACTGCTTGGATCGACGCCGGGGAATGCCGCTGCGATGGTGCTGGCGACGTGCCTCGATGCGGCTCGCACCGCCGAAGCGGCGTAAATGGCCTGAAGCCTTGAAGGTCTGATGGCCTGATTGCCCGCGCTCGGGCGGCCATGATGCGATGGGTGCGACGGGCCTGTTCGCCGCAGCGCGCCTCGGCTTCGGCTTCGGCTTCGGCTTCGGCTTCGGCTTCGGCTTCGGCTTCGGCTTCG
>NZ_JBQYLP010000056.1:0-6307 GCF_052683555.1 Burkholderia sp. BC1 | reverse complement strand
GCATCATCTCGCATTCGCGGCCACCGCGTCCTCGATCGATCGATCCACCGCGTTCGTGGCCTCCCGGCCCGAGTCGACCAGCGCATCGACACCGACGATCAATGGCATTCGATATGGTATCGATTGCGAGAATCGCCAGCGCCACGTTTTCCCGCGTTATTCCGCGACGATGACTTCGACGCGACGATTCCTCGCCCTTCCCAACTCGGTACCGTTGTCCGCCAACGCGTCGGCATCTCCGCTCCCTTCCACGCGGAGGCCATGCGCCGGTACGCCGGCCGCGACAAGAATGCGGGCGACATCTTCAGCACGTGCTTCGGAAATTGCCTGATTGGAGATCTGACGCGCGGACCCGGCCGGCGCGCTGTCCGCGTATCCCACTACCCGGACGACCGCACCTTCAGCGATCGACGCAATTTCCCGGCCAGCCGACGCCACGACGGAAGCACCCCAAGGCGCCACCGTTACCGCGCCCGGTACGAACATGCCGGCAAAGCGGAGCGTCAACACATGGCGTGCGGGATCCCGGATCAGTTCGACATTCCCTGCTGCGACCTCGTCACGGAGCCGCCGTTCCAGATTGCGAGCCAGCGCGTCGAACGGCGACAGGCGTTGCGCCTCTCTCGACACGACCCAACGGTCCACAGCGGCATATCCGGCGGCTCCGAGCAGCAACGCCGCGGTTATGGCGACGACAGCCCCGACGCGCGACGACCGGCGCATCGCCAATGGACGCACCCAAGGGTCGACCGTCCGCCGCCTATGTCGAAGCGACTCCCTTGCGAAATTCGCACCCACCCCGCCCGTCACGACCACGTCGTGCACGCGCTCGCGAACGCGCTTCAAGCGCTGCTGCCCGTCGCGCTCGAATCGATAACGCCCGCGAAAGCCGAGATCGAGGATGTTCTGGTACAGCTCGATCAGATCGAGGTTCTCGCGCGGGCTGCATAACGCCTCGTCGATCAGCTCGAAAACGCGGTCGCCGCCCTGACGGTCGTGACCCATCGCCGCGGCGAGCCCCTCGACTTCCCATGCGACACCGGTTGCCTCTCCTTTGCCCCAGCGCGTCTGCATCGCAGACTCGTCGAGCGCCGAACACAGGCAGTAGCTGGCGCTCCCGATATGCTCCGGCGAAAGCCCGAGTTCAGCGCCGAGCCGCGCAAATAGCCGGAGTTCATGCTCGAGCCACCGTCGCCGCCGGGCTACCGAATCGGCATCGAGCACATCGGGCGTATCCGCCAACGCGCTCAACAGGACGCGCGCCGCTTCGAGCAGCGGATTGATCGACTGCTCCGCCCGCTTGAGCCTCGTCGCGACGGACGGCAACACTGGGCTCCCGCCGTGGCTTTGCGGATCGGCTGTGATCAGACTCATCTTGTTCGCCCCTTCCGATTCAACGGGAAACACTTCCGGCGTTGATCGGCAACATGCCCTGTGGCAATCCCGGCGGCGGACCGCTGTCCGGCAAACTGAACGTCGCCATCGAGGTCGGGCACCGGAACGTCTTCAACACATCGCTCGTCAACGGATTCGCGACACTGCCGGCGCTCGCGATGTCGAGCACCGCTTCGCGACCGTCGAAACCGAATGCGACACGCGTGCGGCCCGGCGTGGCCGTCGCGATCACCTTGCCTTTCTGCAGCAGCCTCATCAACGCCCAAGGCCCATTGGCGGAAATCGTCGAGGTGTCCGGCCGGATCCGCGGGCCGGCCGTGATCTCGGCGTGCGCGCCGCCGCGCGGCCCCGGCCACGCAATCGTGAACGGCGCGACCGGACCGTGCTGGTAAAGCGTCGTCTGCCCGTCGATGTCGAGCGACAGGCTCATGATCGTCGGCGCGAGTTCCGGAACGCGGATGTCGGCCTTCCACGTCATCTGCTTGTGGTCCGGATCGTTGAAGAAGATGTCGCGAATCGCCTTCGCATGCTCGAACGGCTCCAGGCTCGGCCCCTGCACGGGTTCCGTCGCGCCCGGCAGCGTTCGGTAGCGCCACGGTTTCGCGGACGTATCGACAAAGGGCGCCAGCGTCTTCACGAAGAAATCGTCGATCACGCCGCCCTGTGCGAACACGCGCGTGAAGTCGTCGATTCCGACGTCGCGCTGGCTGTCCGGAGAGAATGGATAGTTTCCTTCGATCGTCAATCGGCAGGTATCGCCGACTACCGCCTGCATCTGGCGCGACAACAGTTGGCCGATCCCGTGATTGACCTCGCGCGACCCGTCGGCCGCGAGCTTGAGCAATATCGCGCGGAACGGCGCAGGCATCGTGTCGGCGGCCATCTTGAGCTTCGCAGCCGTGTCGCTCGCCGGCGGCATGCTGTTGTTCGACAGCGCGTTATCGGCAACGGTCAGCGCCGTGTAGTAGTCGTTCAGCAGATTGACGACGCCGTCGAGTCCCGTCTTGTCCGCCTGGGTACTGGCCGAGTGCACGTCGGGCAGTGCATCGGCGCTTCCCGTCACGACCTCGCGCAAGGCCGCAAAACGATTGTCGACGAGTTCCCGCTCGACACGCTCCGAGGCTCGAATGCCAAGCGCCTTGTCGGCTTTCTGGTTCAGCTGGTCGGCCGCCTTTTGCAACAGCGAGCCGTTCGACGCAACCGGTTGCTGCGTCAGCGTCGTCTCGCGCACTGCGGCACGGGCAAGACGCGCAAGCGGCGAATCGGGCGCCGCAAAGCTGCGCAGCACTTTCAGATTGAACGCGAGACTCGTGCCGCTCACGGTCCGGATGTCGTCGAGAAACGCCCCCCACTGTTGCGCATACTCCGTCAGGTATTCGCGGCGGACGGCGTCGGTCAACGCGTCGTCCGCACCGGCCGCGCCATTGACGATCTCAGCCGTTTTTTTTTGAGCCTCGCCGAGATACGACCGCCCCATCACCCAAGCGTCGTCGTCGCGCGCGAGTTGCACGAATTCGCGCAGTCGCTTGTCGAACAGATTCCGATAGCCGTCGAACGTGAAGAGACCCGACACGCCGCGCGACAACGGCGCGTCGCTCGCTCGCGTGAACACCGTTCCGGCCTGCGGGCCAACCGCGCGCAGCAATGTGAACTCGTCGGGTGCTTCCATGAGCATCGCGGCCTTCGCGCGCTGGTACAGACGATCGGTCGCATTGCTGCCGTCAAGGAACGCGCGCGTCTGCCGTACCAGCGCGTCGTTGCGGATCAGCGAAGACTGCACGACACGCTCCCCGGAGAAGAGCTGTTGCACGTGCTCGATCATCGACGCCCTGCCGCCGAAAGCGGCGGCGCTGTCGTTCTTCGCCCAGTCGTCGAGTACCCATGCCTTGACGTCGCCGGCATTGAACTTCGCCTTGTCGTACAGCATCAGGTATACGCGAAGCGCGTCGTACGCGGCCTTTGCATCCTTGTTCGCAATCGCACCGGACATGACGTCTTCCAGGCGATGCACGATCTGCGGCAGCAGCAGGTTGTCTTCGAGTACGTCGTAAGTGCGGCGACTTTCGGCGGCAATGTCCGTCGGCGTGTACAGACCGTAGCGCCATGCACTGTCCGGATCGGACAGGTCGAGCCCCGAAAACGTGGGCAAATTGCGCGCCTCGGTCAACGTGTCGGGCACGGCTTGCAGTTCGCGCGTCTTGTACAGCGCCGCGACGCGGGCGGCAAGCGCCTGCGCCTTGCGGCCCATCGCGTCGAGATAATCGCTATTGTTGCCATAGCTCACGCGCAAACCGATCGCCAGCCAGACGAACAGCAGCAGCGCCAGCGTGTGGCCGATCAGGCGCAACAGCCTGTAGCGATATTCCCAACGCAGGTTGGGACTCACGAGATGCGCCTCGGGGAACACGACACGGGTCAGCAGATCGTGCAGGAAGAATCCCTGGTTCCCCTCCGCGCGCGACGGTGCGACCGCGGCGGGCTTCTCGGTCGACAGAAGACGTTGAACGACCGTATGGCGTTCCGCCACGATCTCGCTGCCCTGTTGCCGGGCACTCGTGAAATACACGCCGCGCAACGTCGAATGGAGCTGCGTATTGTCGTAGCGGGAATCGAGGAATACGCGGTCGATCAGGTCGAGCAGCGGTTCGAGCAGTGCCGAAAACGCCTCAGGCAACGCGGCAAGCTTTCGACGCTTGTTCAGGTCGTATTCGTCCTGCAGATGCGTATCGATCGAGCCCGTCAACCGTTGCGCGAGTTGCGCGAGTTCGTGGTGACAACGCGCACGCAGCCCTTCCTTCGCAACCGTTTCCTTGCCGTATGGAAGCGTGAAACCCCAGACTTGCGCCCGCCCCTCGGACGTGAGCGTCCCGAAATACTCGGCAAAGCCCGCGAGGCGGTCCATCTTCGTGATCGTCAGGTAAACGGGGAAGCGAACGCCCAGTTCCTCTCTCAGTTCGGCCAGCCTTGCGCGCAATGCGGCAGCCTCAACGACGCGCGCCTGTTCATCCGCGCTTGCCAGCGTCGCAAGATCGACCGTCAGCAATGCGCCGTTGATCGGCGCACGAGGCCGGTGTCGACGCAATAGACCGAGAAAGCCGAACCATTCCGCGCGATCGATCTGCTGCGGAAGGTCGCGCCCGTCGGCGGCACGCGGTACGACGTCGACGCTCGACTTCGAGCCAGCCGTCGCCTCCGATTTCGCAGGCGCGCTCTGTTGCATGCCATCGGCGGAACGTTCCGAGTTCGCCTGCGCGTTGGCGGCATCCTTGTCGGCCACGTCAGCTGCCGGCTTGTCCTGTTCTGCGACGCGTGTATCGGCGGCCTCGGCCGTCGACATGCCATGACGCGTGTAGTAGCCGGTCGTGTCGATCAGCACTGCGTCATTCGTCAGCCACCAGTCCACGGCGGCGGCATCGGCAGCCGGTTTCGCGGCCGCGCGCTGCATCTGCTCGGCAACGGGAAATGCCAGCCCGCCGTTCATCAGGATGCTCGTCTTGCCGGATCCTTGCGAACCGAGCGTGATGTACCAGGGCAGCTCGTACAAATAGCGCTTGCCCTGGAACAGCTTGCCGAGGCCGCGCGCGCCGGTACGCATCGATTTCAGGCGCGCGAGCGCGCTCGTCACGCCGCCTTCGACTTTCTCAAGACGTGAAGCTGCAAGCGGGTCCGCCTTCTTGCGATCCAGACGCAGCATCTTCTTCATGAACGCGGCGTCTTCGCGCATTTTTTGCCAAATACGGAACATGCCGACGACGACGAAAACGGCTGCCACCACCGCGATCGCGCCAAGACGTGCCGACGCCGATTCCAGCGGTACCGTGCGACCCAACGCAAGCAACGGGCCCGCGTACCAGATCAGCAAGCAAAACAATGCCGCCAACACGATGCTGATCGACCATCCGACCAGCCAGAGCAGCACACCGGCGAGCAGCAACGCGATCAGCAGCGCACGCATGCCGGCATCCGCGAATGGCTTGAGCCCGCCAAATGTGAAGAACGGACCGACGAACCAGATCACCAGTGCAACGACGATCAGTGCGAGGAACGCGAGGAACTGGCGCGAGGCCAGAAACGGCAGGAACGGAAACTTCTTCATGGATTATTCCGGAAACGGATGTGGCTTATCGTGCGACGTCGATCTCGACACGGCGGTTTTGCGCGCGGCCCTGCGCGGTGCGGTTGTCGCCGACCGGATCGGCATCGCCCTTGCCGACGGCTTCCAGGCGGTTCGCCGGTACGCCGGCGGCTTGCAGCATCTGCATGACCTGGGTGGCCCGCTCTTCCGACAGCGCCTGATTCGACGCGAACTGGCGGCTGCGAATCGGCACGTTGTCCGTGTAGCCGATAATCGTTACCTTGCCGGGGGCCTTGGCGATCTCTGCCGCGATCTTCGCGATCAGCGGATTCATCGAGACCTGGACCGAGGCGCCACCGGGCCGGAACATCGCGTCGCCGCGGAACGTGACGACGCTGCGGCGAGCGTCCTCGTCGACGCTGACCGTGCCGGCGGCGATTTCATCCTTGAGCAACTGCTTGAGGTGCAGTTGCGGCGGCGGCGCAGGCGGCGGCGTCATGCGGGCAATGTCGGCAATCTGCTTCTGAACGTCCGCGCTGTGATTGGAGAGTTCGTACTTGAACCATCCGAACAGGCCGAGCAGGACCACCGACAAAAGCGTTGCGGTAATCCACACGGGGAAGTCGTAGAACGACGGGCGCTTGCCCTTTGTGCCGGGTTGCCAGTGGGGGGACAAAGTCAACGGCACGGGGTCGCGTTGCGATGTGATTTCGGTGTAAAGCCGTTGGCGAATCGCGTCGTGCTTGCGCTTCCCGTCGGCAACGTCCTGGTAGCGTCCTTCAAAGCCTAGGGAAACGCTGATTTATTCGGCTCGGCGGTCATCGCAGACGTAGCCGA